>DUIU01000237.1:0-4890 GCA_013330155.1 Candidatus Poseidonia sp.
CAGGAAGACTTTGGTGAAACCGCCGATGTGTTCGGTTACGTCACCGTGAAACTCTCGCTCCACCCCGACCAAGCAGGTTCAACGCTCTCCGTCGCCAATTGGCTTGTTGAGCACTTGCGATGCGACGAACTCGCCATTGGAACCATTCGCTTTGACGACGATTCGACCTATGTCAGTCTGCACAGCAGCAAAATTGGAACCGCCATGAAAGCCATGGAAAAGCGACCCTACAACGGTGAGAACCTCACGGCCGTCATCGTCGAGTGACACTCACTCTTCTTCGCTGCGACGCTTCCATGAACCCGTCTTTTTCACGTGATGACCCTTGGTCTTCGTTTCCACCTGGGGAGTTGTATTTTCAGATTCTTTTGGCTGCGGTTTTGACGGCCACGTGCCGTCTTCGAGCGGCCGTTCAACGGTGACCATGGTCCCAACACCAACCACCAGCCCCAGAGCCGAGAGCGACCAAGCATAGCCAATGGCATCGTCCCAACGTTGTTGTGCATCACCGCATTCTGAAGAAAGTTGACTTGAGAATTCGCAAAAAGCGAGGGTGTCTCTTGCATCTATAGCTTCTTGATTGGTTGAGATGTTGGTCATGGCCAAAACGAAAAGCAGCAGCGCAGCCCCAAGCAAGGCTTTGTGCTTGGTCTCCCACATTCTTCGCTTTGAAAATCGCCAAGGAGAAGGGTCGACTTTGGTCGCTTCAAGGGTTCGGGCTGGGCCACCGAAGCGCAGAAACCACACCAACCACATGCTGACGAGAACCACAAGGAAGCCCCACGTGTAAACCGTTTCGTGGAATTGCCACATGGGTGTCAAGCAGGCTTGAACGTTGGGCGTCTCAAGGCAAGAATTGACGGCGATTGGATAGAAGACAACCAAACGGAGAATGTTCAACACGTACACGATTCCACACATCACGCCAACGGCTTTCAGTTTCTCTCGCTGGGGAACACCGTCGGTCATCATGACCAGCGTAGAAAGAAAAATCATTTCATGGACGCCGGCGCATTCATCGGAAACATAGAGGCCCACGCTGTCGTAAGGTCCGGGAAAATCAACGTGAAGCAGGTCAATCCGAGTCAACCATCCATTGTGATGACTGATGACTGCAGAGCCCTCGCCGTAGATGAGGTTGGTCAGTTCGTTCCAAATCCATGCTTCAGTGACTTGGATTGGTGCGAGCGTGTCGGAGGGCATGGTCAGGAACCAATAGAAGAGCTCAACCACGATCAGAGCCAACGGGATACGGCCATACCGAAGGCCGAGTTCTCCGACCTCCTTCCAAGACATGTCCCCTTCGGGACGAGCCGTTTGGGTCGCCGCCATGGTTGCAGACCATGCTTGTTGTTGAAAAGTTCTCGCAAGCCAATGCGAAGGTTTGGTGTATTGTCAACCCCGGAGCATGTGTTCAAAACGGTTCAGTGGCTGGACTGTACATGGCGGGTGAGCATGGCCACACCAACATCACCCATCGCCTTGATGTCCTCGGCTTCTTTTGCCCTGTTCCAGTTGCCAAGACACGGGAGGCTCTCGAACACCTCAACACCGGGAATGTCCTTGAGGTATTGGCTGATGACCCAGAAACGCTCCATGATATGCCGTTGCTCATCGGACGTGGCCCGCATCAACTCATGGATGTGCAAGAACACGAAGGGGAAATACGATTTCTGATTGAGGTGAAAGAATGAAGATGACACGAAGTGAAGTCCCCAGTGTGGCCTTCCTGCCAACCAATCGAGGAGACTTCAAGATTGAAGTCTTCCATGAAGACACAACCGGTTTTGACCACGTGGCCTTGACGCTCGGTGACATGTCCGGCCCAGACCCAGTGCTGGTTCGCCTCCATTCAGAATGCTTGACCGGCGACGTCTTCTCGAGTACACGATGCGACTGTGGACCACAACTTCATGCGGCCCTCGATGCCATTGTGGAGCGAGGTTGGGGCACCTTGCTGTATTTGCGTCAAGAGGGGCGTGGCATTGGCCTTCATGCCAAGATTCAGGCGTACCATCTTCAAGATGCGGGGGCCGATACGCTGGATGCCAATCTCATGCTTGGCCTTCCAGCTGATGGGCGCGATTACGCCATTGCTGCGGAAATGCTCGAATCGTTGGGAGTAGCCGACGTGGAGTTGTTGACCAACAATCCCGAAAAGGTGAATCAACTGACCAAGCATGGAATCAACGTCGCTGCCCGAACTCCACTCATCGTCGGTGTTGGTACGCACAACCGATCATACCTGGCAACCAAAGGTGAGCGAATGGGTCACCACATCAGTGACCAAGATTTGTGAATGGGGCCGTGGCCGGGAATTGAACCCGGGCTGGCAGAACCACAATCTGCCGTGCTAACCCCTACACCACCACAGCCATGAGAGGTAGAAGCGCCTCATGGGCTAGGTATTTCAAACATGCGCCGCCGACGGAAAAGAACTCCATTCTGTTTGCAGCAGGTAACCCTTTGTTTCAAGAAGTGCCAAGCCCTGCAATCTTTCATGCGACCTTCTTCAAAGGCACTGACACTCGTGTGGATTCTTCTCATGCTTTCCATTTCGCCCTGTCTTTCCAGTGCACAAGGTCGAAGTGTGCACAGCACGAGCGTTGTTGACCTTTTTCCTCAGGGCGAGTTCATCGACGCGGGAGCATGGACCGTCGGGGCTGAAACCTCGTTCACGCAGGATGCTGCCACCCACACTGAGGCCATGGTGGCTGATCAGCGCTTGACCATGGTTCATTCCAGACCCATTCATCTCGATACGATGACGGTTTGGTCATCAACTTCACCCACCGATTCAAATTATTCAACCGGCGCTCCGGACGGAGCCAGCACCTGGTCCACCGGCCCCGAAATCCAACTGACCGACTTCGATATCAGCGGACTTTCTGGATACCAAATGTACGAGGTCCACATGTTGGGCGCCTTCCAAATCCCTGAATCGTTGTCTGAAGATACCGTCCGAATTTCAGTGCAACACGGCGATGGTTTTGATCTGCTCAAGACGTTTGCGCACACCCAAGGAAACGTCGATTACATCAACAATTCCGCCTTCAAAATGAACATAACTGACTTGATGGAATGGACATGGAATGACATCAACGACATGGTGTTCACCTTGGATTATGTTTCGGCAGGTGGCGTTGACGACTCGAGGCTTGTCGTGGATGCGGTTGGGCTTGACATAACCGTTCAAACTCCTTGGTACGGTGGAGAAGTAGGATTTGCGAGTTCTGAATTTTCAGGCCAAGAACTTCCTGTTCTGGGACTTGAACTGGATGAAGGTACAACCAACAATCTCGCCTTGGACGAATGTGGGCTAAAACCGACCATTGAGGGCACCTCTGGTGAGTGGACAAGTGCGCCGTTTACACACCCGCCCGAACAACTCCTTGGCCGCATGCATCACTCCCTAGCAGAAGATGGAGCAGGCAATACAACCGTGGAAGTGGCGGTGTCCCCAGATGGGGAATCGTTCGGCGAATTCGTCGTCCTTCAAGCCAACACACTGCTTCCACAAGGGCAGCATTATTCGGTCAAAATCTCAGTCACCGATGGCTGTTTAGCCGCCGTTTGGGTGGACGTCAACGACCCCTCGATTTCCGTTTCAGGACGGGTGTTTGGAACCAATGATGGTATTGATGCGGAGTATTCACGCTGGTTGGTGTTCGTGAACGACGAGGTGGTGTCCAACCAGCCTATGGCCCTCGGGTCATTTACCCACGAATGGCCCATAGGTGCCTACATGCAACCCGGAGCTACGTCGTTAACCGTTTCCATCCGAGCGTGGTTTACATGGGACTCAGATGGAAGTGAAAGCCACACTGCTCTTGAGTTTACAGACCTCGTAGTTTCTGGAGGATACTCCATTCAGTGGGATGAAGACCCGATTTGTCAGCCGATTGGTGACCAAGTGCTGACCGAAGACAATGGTGGAAGCATCCTTCCGTTCCTTAGTCGCTGCAGCGATGACCGTGCTGTGAACGATGATTTGCAGGTCTCGTTCACCAACAGTGACGAGACGTTGGTAGCGGTCGACCTCGCTGAAGGCGATGTGCGTCTACGTTTGCTTACAGAAGCGAGCGGGCAATCCGTCATCGGCATCACGGTCATGGACCCGGCAGGAAATACCTGGAGTCAAACCTTCACGTTGCTCGTTGAACCGGTTGATGACCCACCTGTCATCGCTGAATTCCCTTCCATCATCCCCGTGGAACATGAACTGGAAACGGCCATCAACATGACCTGGAGTGATGTTGACACCACATCAGCACTAACGGCATCCACCAACCGTTCATGGGCTAGCGTTGATTTGACGAGCAGCGTCCTTACGGTCACTCCTCCAGTGGTGGGATTCCACACCATCCTTGTCACCGTGTGCGACCAAACAAGCTGCACGGACCGAGAAGTTGACCTCGAGGTGATGGCGCTACCAGACCTCCTCGTTGAGTCCATCGACTTCGGCAACGATGAGATGCAGCAAGGCGACATCATCTCGATGCGCGTCCTTGTGAGAAATCAAGGTCAGACAGAAGCGACCATGGTTTCGGTTCGCTGCCAAACCGATCAACAACTCATCGGTGTCCAAACCATCCCCATCATCCAACCTGGAGAGCTCCAGTCCGTCATGTGCGATTGGCAGGTCCCGCTCGATGCACGAGTGTTGCGATTTAGCGCCGTGGTTGACCGAGGACTTGAGATTCAAGAAGGCGACGAAACCAACAACGAGATGGAGAAGTTGGTTGCCATCAACGAACTCGAAGTTGACGTTGAGGAAGAGAGCGCTGGTTTGCTCTCAAGTCAATCGGCCTGGATTGGTATTGTCGCCATCGCCATGGGCGTACTTGCTCTTCTTGTGTTTATGATGCCAGCGAAGATCAAGAAAATCGA
>DUIU01000237.1:5267-5641 GCA_013330155.1 Candidatus Poseidonia sp.
ACCCTCAAACTTCATAACCAAATCGTGGAAGGGCCGCTTGCTTTGAGGTCGTGGGGACCGTTCAACTTCGGTTGACAGAGCAGGAGTGGGAACCATGTCTCAACTGAAAATCCGCATTGAAACGGAAGAATACATCTACGAAGAATACATCGAAGCGTGAAGCTCAAGACGAAGTTGTCCAACGCCGAGGGTACACATCGGTGTCCATCAACACCATGCTGGGCCGTGCTATTTCTCCGGAATCCATGGCGATGATGTCGTTTGAATCAGCTTTCAATTTCACAAAGCCAACGGCTTCCTCTTTGAGGGATGAAACCATCAATTCCGTACCCTTCTTCAGTCCCTTTGGTATTGAGATGAGGCCCGGAAGCAAC
>DUIU01000063.1 GCA_013330155.1 Candidatus Poseidonia sp.
GGGGCAGAGGCAAGGATGGTCTGAGCCATTGTGCCGCCTTTGACGATGGTCACCGGGTCTTCGGCCATGGTGCGGGTACGGCTTCTCCTTTGTCAAATGACGCGTTGCGCCCATCACGAGCTATGAGTCACATGCCATGCAAACAACTGGTGTTCATCGACCCAATCCAGATAGGACCTCCAGGTTCCATCGTGGCGAAGCGTGGTTGGATGGCCAAGCAGAATGAGCCCTCGCTTTGCCCGGGTGATGGCGACGTTCAATCGGCGATAGTCGGCAAGGAAACCAACTTCGCCTCGGTCATTGGCCCGGACGGTCGAGAAGACAATCACTTCCTTTTCCCGTCCTTGATACCCATCGACGCTCTTGATTTCGAGGCCGGCATAGGGTTGACCCGGTTCTCGCCCACCTGCCATTTCGAACAACCGAGTTAATTCACGCACTTGTCCGTTGTATGGAGAGATGACGCCAATGTCATGCGGCTGAAGGTCGCCAATGGCCAAGAGGTCATTGACCACCCCGAGCACCTTGGCCGCTTCGTCTCGATTCGACCGGCTTTTCCCTTCCTCGTCGGCCTCCTCCACACCTTCAACTGGGACAAACGCCATTGGACGATCCCAATCAGGCCACAGGAAACCTGCAGGTGGAGGGCGTTGGTCTGCGGTGCAGCCATCTTCAAGTCGGTTTTCATAGAACCGAGCGCTTGGAAATTCTCGAAGAATGGGGTGCATTCGGTACTGTGTCGTCAACAGGTTGGAACGGAGGCCGCAGGCGATGAGCCGGTCAAACAAGGAGCGGTTAAGGCCTCCTTTTTCCGCCCGGCGGCTAAGAACGGTCGGTGGAAGTTGTTGGTGGTCGCCCACCAAGATCAGTTGACGGCATCCCTTCACGATGGGGACCAACGCACTGGGTTCAGTTGCTTGCGTCGCTTCATCCATCAACACAATGGGGAACTTTCTGGACTCCAACAAGCGGTGACCGCATCCGATGGTGGTCGCACAAATCACTTCCGCTTCGTCAAGAACGCTGGCCGTCATCACGTTTTCCATGCGACGAATCTCTTTCTGATTGATGCTGATGTCCCGGTGCATCAATCCCTTTTCTTTGCCTTTGAGGGAAGGAAGTGAACGTCGTAATTCTCGCTGCTCGTCTTGGAGGAAGGCCAACTCCTCTTGCATCGGGTGGTTCTCGAGAAGGGCGTCAAGGGTTGCCGAACGGAGGTGTTCTCGGACCTTCACAGGTCGGCCGATGCGTAAGGCCTTGACGCCCAAATCAAGCAAGCCTTCGAGCAGGTTATCCACCGCCACGTTGGATTCGGCCGTAGCCAATAACGGCCCACTCCCTTGCTGAGCGAAATGATGCAAAAGATGCGTGGCTGTAGTGGTCTTTCCGGTTCCGGGTGGCCCTTGAATGAGGGTGAGTCGCTGGGAGAGGGCCGATTCAATGGCGGCTTGTTGCGAAGCGTTGAGGTTTGAAGCTGAAGGTCGTGGCCCTCGCGCTTGGCGTTTTCCACGGATGTCGGGGGAAAGTTCAGCGCTTTGATTGATGTCAAGGACGTTGCCCAAGAGGAGTTCTCGGAGCACGGTCCCACCATCGCCTTCGGTTGAATGAAAGGCAGTGAGGGCTTGATGCATGCGGTCATGAGCAACGCGATTGGCTCCCCGGTCGAGCCGCCATCCACCTTTGCGCACGTCGCGCGGGCGTTCCCCGACCACCACGCGCAAACGGGTGGGGCCGCGGTCCAACACCACACCCTCGACGACTTTTTCTCCCCAGGGGCGGGAGCGAGAAATCAGCACGATGTCACCGTGAGAAAAGCGATGCTCGGGAAGACGCCCCCGGTCTTGAGCCTCAAACACCACGATGTCTTCGCCAAAGAAACGGCCCTGAGTGCGCGCTTTGAGGTCAAACAACGAAACACCTGCCGCAAGAAGGCGCTGCTTTGACCATGTTTTCCAGCGCTCCTCCACAAGTTGCGTTTCATCGTCCAATTCTTGTCTGATAAGTTCGGTCATGGTGATGAAATGGTCTTGACTGCGCCGCCACCGATCTGGAGCAGGCTCTCCCTTCACCATGGGAAGGTCAGGGTCACTGGCACTGTTCATGCGCTTCACTGAACCTTTACGCGCCATGTTCTCACCAATGCTTGACCCTTCATCAGCGTATGTGTGGAGATTGAAGCGTTTCGTGAGCGAGAAACCCTCATTCTTAAACCGAGATTCTACCGCCGGCAACTGGGTGGGTTGATGTTCAGTCGCAAAAAGAAGGGTGATGACGACGTTGGCGTCGTTTGCCCCTATTGCGGCGTAAACAACCCGCTTGGCTCTGAACAATGCCAACAATGCTACTACTCGCTGAACGTATCGGCGCGAGAACAACCGATGGCCGCTCCATCGTCCACCGCAGACGAAATCATGGGTCTCTTGTTGGGAGAAAACGAGGAAGAGGAGGACGAAGGACCCGTTGTTGAAGCCGTTCTCTCGATGGACGACATCATGGTCGAAGTGGACCAATACGCAATTTCCAACGCTGAACATGATGCCGATGGTGAGCCTGTTCCTGATTCGTTTGATTTCATCGGAAGCGAAGGCCCAACCCTCTCATCCACGGTCGAATCATCTGAGCCGGATGAAGTTGAATTGACCGTTGAAGACGCCCCGAAGAAGTACATCGAGTTTGAATTGGCCAGCGTTGACCCGTTGGATGAGGTTGCTGAACCCGTCCATACCGGACGAGGAGGATTGTATTCACCCACCGTTGAAGGGCCGAAAGACGATGACTTGCTGGGCGAAGTGGGCCCAACGCCAAGCGCTGTTCCCGATCTTCCCGACCTACCTGAGGACCCACCTCTTGGAGGAGCAAGCCTCGCCCAAGCCGTGGCGGCTGAGGCCACCGAGCTGCCCGAATTACCCGGCGAAGCCCCCGTTGATGAGCCACAGGTAAACACGGTGGCACTCCCTGAGCCATCGGCTGCTTCAACTCCAACCGTTCCCGACTTGCCAGAGGATGAGGCTGAGACGCCGACACCGGCTGTGGAGCCTCCCGTTGAAGTGCAACCGGAACCGGCTACCGAACATCGCATTTGGCCATGGCCAAAGAGCGACCCTTGGACGCCCACGAAAGTCTACCAAGAAGTGGTCAGCGCCATGGAACACATCAAACACGGCCGCATGCAAGAAGCGGCAGATACCCTTGACGGGCTTGGCCCTCATCTCGAAGAGAACCTCGACATGCTGCTGCACATTTCTGTGCTCATGCAACATCTTGGCCGACAAGAACACATGAAATGGACGCTGGACATGGCCGCTTTCGTCCATCCGAACGACCCACACGTTCAACAAGCACGGGCCCAACTCTTGGTGTGAGGGGACAAATATGGTCCAGACACCTGAACTCCGGGTTGATGACCAAGTGGTGCTACGCCCGGCTACGCACGGGGTCCTCGTTGCGATGTTTGAGGCATATCAAGAAGACTCGGAGGCAGCACAAACCGCCCTTCCATGGCTTGACCCCGACGACGATGTTCGACGCCAGCTGCGCGACATGCTGTACGACATTGAAGCCCAAGACGGGACGGACCAACTCCATTTTTGGTCCATTCATTCCATCAACTCTGACGAATTCATTGGATTGGTTGGCCTTGGTGATGAATTGCAATCCCCACTGGCCAAATTTAACCTCGGATACTGGGTTCGTCGAAACCATCGTCGGCAGGCAGTGGCTTCGAAATCGGTTGATGCGATTTTCTCTTGGCTCTCCCAACGCCCAACCTCCACCATGGTCGAAATCGCCGTCCACCCTCACAACGAAGCAGGATTAGCCACGGCAGCCGCCATTTGCGAGCGTTGGCCCGGTGAACGGCTTGCTGAATTCATCGGGATCGAATTCAACGGACGCACCGTGCCCCACTTTTTGCATCTGGTTGAATTGGGGCCGGTGGCCTGAGATGCCAACATGGATGACACTTGACACCGATGACCTCAGGCACCTTCCTACCCACCAAGGCCACCCAACCCGCAGCACAACACCGTTTGAAGGGCCTCAAGACCGTCTTTCGAAACCGTTCACTGTTGGCTGGAACCGTTTTTTGGATTGGATGAAAGACCACAACGGAGCGGTTACCCTCTTTGTCATCGGCGACCTGTTGGAGGGAGATGAATTTCCATCGTTACTTGCTGAAGCCTTGGAACGCTTCCCACACCAACTCACCGTTGGATGCCATGGCCATACCCACCGGTCATGGTCGGCTTGGGGTGAAGACGTTGACGGATTTCGAGCGACGCTTCAACGCTCTACGGAGGTTTTGAAAGCCCATGCAGGAGGTGCATTCAGGCCCTATTTCCGGGCACCAAATGGCTACATCGCGCCTTGGATGGCCTCAGTTCTGTCCGCTGAAGGCTACGTGGTTGATTCTTCGGTGAACCCTTCTTGGCTGGTCAAATCCAAGTCTGGGGGGAAAGGGTGGCGCGCCGTGGAGAAGGCCATGACCAACGTGGGCGTCGTGGAGCGCCCCTGGCTGACGCGATTCACCCTGCCGGTCAACGGGCCGGCCTTGTTTCGATTCCCACTTTCCATCAATGCTCGTCGCGCTTGGAAACGGGCGCCTGCCCTATTGCTTCCCGAACAACTCTCGATGGTTGAGAAGCCCGACGAAGACATCACCACCGTGTACTGCCATGTTCTGGATTTTGCACGAAATCAAGCATCATGGATGCCTCCTTTGAGGGCATAGAGCCAAGTAAAACCGGCGTCGTCGACTCCCCATGACCGTCGTTAACTTCGCAGAAAAATTCGAACTCTTCTC
>DUIU01000246.1 GCA_013330155.1 Candidatus Poseidonia sp.
ATCCGGAAGAAAGAGCAGGTCAGTCGGTGTGCTCGGGTCGAAGGCATAGGCCTCAATGTCTTCGTGAGTGATTCCTACGAAAAGCGGCTGAATGTAGCGCTTTATGACTTCGATTTCCATGCCCTTGCAGGCGTAGCACCGTCGAGCAAAACTGCACAGCATATCGATGGCGGCGTGCGGGATGCCCAATTCGATGGCCTTCCGAATGTCAGAAATCTCTTCGATGTCTTCCAGTGATAATTCGATCAAGCCCAACTTGAGGCGTTTGCCCAAACGTTCTCGACGGGCTGCTTCAGCAAATTCCCTGAGCGTGTGAGGTGTTGCCTCTTCGGGCCAATTTGATTCGCCCAACAACACCAGCGATACGATGGCGTCGGCCATGGCGCAACCGGGGTGACTTCCTGTCAAGGCAATGCAAAGGCGTTCTACCGAACCCACCGTTCGGTTTCGTCCTCGGTAAAGGTGGACTTCGAGATGAGGGTCGTTGTTTATCAAGAACGATGAGATGGTTTTCACGACGTCAATGCGAATCTCAAAACCTTCTATGCTCGACACGAGGTACCTGTTCCCGGCAAAGCAGTCAAACGATGTCCAGGCCTGAACATTCTGCATGATGGTTTCAAGAAGTCTGAGGCCACGTATTTCAGCACTGATGCGTTCCTCACTTATTCCATCCAAGGGTTCTTCCGTGCCAAGGAGTCCAAACGGCGTGAGGACTAACGACACATAGACCTTAGTCTGCGAGTCTATATGTAGGTTCAAGGAGCACCAAGTGCCGCCATGGATGCCATGAGTTGGTCGGTAAATTTCCTGAACAAGCGTGAGAGTTCCGCTCGAATTTCGTGGTCCTCAGATTTAGCCAACTCCTCAAGGGTAGCGGGGGTCATGGCCCCGCCAGAGGCTGAACTAAGCCAATCAAACCACGTTACCCCCTGGCCGGCGTTCACGGAAAATTTGCGATAGAGTCGGGGCCATTTGTCATGTTGCGGACGCATGAGGTCACGGGTTCCAACCAACGCCATCGGGACCACAACGGCATGAGGATAAGCGGCCGCCAGGCGAGCTACACCTGTTTTTCCTGGAAGCAGATAAGGAGGTTCTTGGCGTTTTGACCGTGTTCCCTCTGGAAAAATTCCGAGGGCTTTGCCGTTGTCAAGTATGCTGGCTGCACTCGCTAGCGCATCGCTTCCACCCGCCTCGCGATGGGTTTCGATTTGTCCAGTCGCTCGCATGAGGAAACTGGTCAAGGGGTTGCTAAAGTGGCCGTCCTTGGCCAGGTAGTGGGTGGTTCTTCGAGCTGCGGCAATAACGGCAATTGGGTCAACGTGAGAGAGGTGGTTGGCTGCAAGGATGGTGGCTCCCGTTCGTGGGATTCGACCGGCACCGGTGATTCTCCAGCGTAGAAGTGGTCGAAGGAAGGGAGAAAGAAACATCCGCAGGCCGGTGTATACCGGTGTTGATGGAAGTGGGTGGGGACTTGGTTCGATGGCCCAATGGGTGCGAAGAGCCCCCCATGCCTCTTCAATGGCTTTTGCTTCGCTCATGTAGGGTCTTCATGAGGCCACCGTTTTGATGTTTTTTCCATTGCTCGGCCTCAAGTCCCAATTTTGCTTCAATGCAAAGTGCCCCAAGGACAAGCGTGAAAGGTCAGCGGCAGGAGGGTATTGTATGGCCACCAGCGGCAGAGGTGTACTTTCTGTATTCCTTTGTGCCCTTGTCGCTTCGGTGGTGTTCCATCCGGTGGCTCTCGCCGAATCTGCATGGGAAGAAGATGGATGGTTGAGGACGTCTTTTGGGCAGGAACGCTTGGACCTAGGGGACGAATTTGGTTGCTATGGAATTCCGGGCCTTTCATGGGTCAACGACCCTGGAGCGGTTGCCCAGTCGTGCAAGACTTACATCGAAGAACGCATTAACGCCAGCCGTTGGGGTGTTTCTCCGCTCTCCATCTACACGCCCGATACCCTCACCATGGCCGACCATACCAAAGTCGCCTCCCAAGGGTTTACCGTCCATGGAGATATGACTGATTTGGAGTACACTGCCTGGCATAACGCCACTGACCAACCCGCCGACCTCTGGGATTGGTACAACCTTGGACGAAGGGGAGGCAGTTTGGAAAAAGGCATGGCTTCACTCGAAGATGTTCAGGCTGAAGTTGAACAGGGTGGTCTGCTCAATCTGTATTGGATCGGCCGAGTCAACGATGCTACAGTGAGGCACGACCGTGATGTTCTCGCGTATCTTGATGAAACTCCCGGAATTTGGCTGACGACATGGGGGGAGGCCTGGTCATCTTGGTCAGCCCATCGCTGCTACGAGCATACCCGTGATGTTTCTCAACAGGGAAATCAAACCATCCTCATGTTCGAATCACTTCAGACCGATGCCTGCCGTGCCGTCTCCGATGATTTACCTTGGAACATTCCGTTAACCTGGCTCATCGATGTGGAAGATGTTGAAGTTGCAGATGTTTCAACGACCAACACGACTGAATCGCTACCCTCTATAGAAGGGGAAAAAGTATCTCAAGAAGGCTGGTGGCAACAGGAAGACGGAACACTTGTTCTTTCAGTTGTGAACGGTCATGCGGTCAACATAACCATCAATGGCTCCGATGTGGGGCATGATGTACTGGCAAAAACTGAATTCTTCAACAACCATTCCGCAGCGGTAACGATAGCCGGTCATGAGACCACGGATTTATTCAAATGGGCCAAGCGTTTTGTCGATGATACCGAGGTTCGCTTCACATGGCTTGTTCAACCTCGACCTGCAGAAGGCATTGATGCCTGGATTCCTTATGCGGTGGTGGGTGTGGGTGTATTGACCGTGTTCTTGATGTTGGGTGTTCTTGGAAGAGAAGGACTTGGGCCGTGGTCGTCCTTGGCCAACAGGAATCAAGTGCAAAATCACATTCCCCGTGGGTTGAACGAGCGAAGCCTTGATGCCGATGAGGAAGCCTAAACCAACTGGAGGGAACAGAGATGGCCCAAGACGATCTTGTCATTGACCCCTGGGGTAGCGCTCAATCCACTGATTACGATCGTATGATTGAACAATTTGGGTTAACCTCCATGGAAGGCGTCTCTCTGGCGAACCCTTCGAAGCTCCACCGAAGAGGAATCGTGTTTGCCCACCGAGACGTTGACCAAGTTCTCGAAGCACAACGAACCGGGGCTCCGTTTGGGGTCTTGACCGGTTTGATGCCGAGCGGACAAATGCACCTCGGGCATTCCATGGTGGTGGAACAAGTCAAGTGGTTCCAGCAACAAGGGGGCGACGTCACCATTGCGGTTGCCGATTTGGAAAGCCAAGCAACAAGAGGGGTGTCTCTGGCCAAGGGGCGCTCCATTGCCCTCCAAGAATACGTCGCTCACTATGCGGCGCTTGGGTTGGACCCTGAGAAAACCAGTGTTTACTTTCAATCGACTCGACCTATTGTTCAAAGGCTTGGTTTCCAACTTGGAAAGCGGACCAATTTGAATG
Organism: Candidatus Poseidonia sp.; assembly: GCA_013330155.1. GTDB lineage: Archaea > Thermoplasmatota > Poseidoniia > Poseidoniales > Poseidoniaceae > Poseidonia > Poseidonia sp8339u. The sequence continues at coordinate 3,490 of DUIU01000246.1, forward strand.
AATTTGAAGCCATTTATGGATTCGGTGGAGAAACAAACCTTGCTCATGTCCAAGCACCTTTGGTCCAAGTAGGTGATATCTTACATCCTCAGATGGATGAACATGGTGGCCTGCGTCCAATCGTCGTACCAGTTGGCGTAGACCAAGACCCCCACCTTCGATTGACTCGTGGGCTCGCTTCTAAGACCAACTGGTTCAACCTGCGAGACTCATCATCAAAAGGTCTCATGGTCAGTCTTTCTGTTCACGATGAAAACGCCGAAGTCTTTGGTCAACTTCCTAACGGGCGAATCGACAAAGGGAAGGTCACAGCGGTTTTTGAGAAAGTCGTCGCTGCCGTCGCCTCCTTGGGTTTCTCAGACATCATGTCCAATCCCAAACAAGGTAACGTCCACATTCCTTCGGCCACTCAACGGGATAAACACGGGCTTCGTTTGGCTTTGCTTCGACTCGAACGACAACTCGGGGGGCCTGGGCTCATGGCGCCATCGTCGACCTACCACCACTTCGCAGTTGGTATGACGGGTGATAAAATGAGCAGCAGCCAGCCCAAAACTACCTTGTTCTTGAGGGACGACCTCGCTACGGTTGAGAAGAAAATCAAACGAGCCTTCTCCGGTGGCCAACCTACGGTGGAAGAACACCGTCGCCTTGGCGGAAATCCAGACATTGATGTCGCCTATCAGTACATGATGTATTTCTTTGAAGAAGACGATGCGTACCTCGCTGAATTGAACGCATCCTTCCGTTCCGGGCAGCTGTTGGCCGGTGAAATGAAACAATTGTGCATTGACAGAGCCACTGCCTGGATGGGAGAACTTCACGAGATGCGAGACCAAACTGCCCATCTGGTTGATACATTCCTCGCCGAGGATTCACGCTGAAGGTTCAGCATCATCGGTTGAAAACACGGCCGGGTCGGGACCAACTGGCAGCGATTCAACCTCCTCTCCTGTCAATTCACGTTCTTCAGCCTCGGGGTGCAGAATCATCGAATGACCGTGCGGGTCGAGCAACAGCAAGGTGATGGGGTCAGCATCCGGGCCGCCCAACTCGGCCAAAGTTAAGGTCATGTTCTGCAAAGTGGCCATTTGCGCCATGAGCCCATCCCGTTCGTCGGCCTCGACTTCGAGAAGTTGTTTTGAAAGGTCCCGTTCCACCATCGCAATGATCTCTTTGAAGCGCTGAAGGACTCCTTCGACGTTCGAGACATAGCCCGTAGAACTCGTTCCCGGATTCACTTCGAGGTCCAACTCTGGAATTGATACAGTGCATGAAGATGAACGCACCACGCGTGCTCGTAGTTTTTCCTCATCATCAATCCTTAGCGACCAACCTCCCGCCTTCTTGCCTTCGGCTGGAATAAAGTCCGTTTGGCGCCAACCGCAATCATGACAGAGGATGGTTACCTGTGTGTGTTCACCAAAGTAGGGAATTTCGTCCACGTGAGCGATCATGTTGACGTTGCCAGTTCCCGAACATATAGGGCATGGAATGTCAATCGCTTGTTCCTTCATTCGTACACGTCCGTAAGGTCGTCGGGACCGACGGCAAAGCCTTCCATTTCAGTCCCTTTGATACCTCTGCATCCTTGTGGGAGCAAGAGCAGGCGCGTGTCCGTGATGCGAATAATCTGTCCCTGCGCATCGCCTTCAATGAATTCGTAAAGCATGCTCAACGCTTGATTAAACTCAGTCGAGCGTTTCATCATGCGCCGCATTTCAACAACGCAACCATGGCCTTCAGCGACCCAATCCATCAACGCTCCACAACCGGTCAAATCCAGCAAGGTTGAGTTGTGAAGAACCATTTCACCTTCGTAGAGTGGAACCGGTGCATTGGGGTAAAGATGCTCCAAATTGTGGTAGGTAACTTCGGCGTGAGGCATCCGTGGAGTGGCCGTCGTGCTTGAACTTGGCATGGAAAAACTTCGAGGTCCTGTTGAACCGCTGGACGGAAGTGCCACACCTTGGTTCTCTTGGTCCAATTTCGCCTCTGCTGCCTCGAGCAGGTCCAAATCCGGCATGGAAGGGACGGGACGCTCTGCGGGTTCTTCTGAGTTTTCGGCAGGCTGTGCGAAAGCATCGAGCGAAGACTGCGCCTCGTCTTTCTCTTTTCTCCTCCTTCGCCGCACATAGCGCCCTTCAAGCCGAGGCTTCTTCAACACTCCCCTCCTTTGGAGGCGTCCAAGTCGGTTCTCCTCGTCAATGCTCCATCCCGATATCTTTCATGGCCTCAATGCCCAAGGTTCAAGAAGTGTCGGCGGAGTGAAGAAATCATGTCAGAGAACCAGACCGTCATGAAGACAGGGACCAGCACCGTCGGTATTACCTTCAAAGGAGGTGTTGTTGTTGGAGCAGACCACCGGGCAACCATGGGTCATTTCATTGCCAACAAGAGCGTCCAAAAGTTGTTCAAAATCGGCGACAATCTTGCCCTGACAACGGCTGGATTGGTCGGACACGCTCAATCCCTCTCTCGCACCCTGACAGCTGAGGTGGCACTGTTTGAACTTCGACGTCAACAACCTATGACGGTGAAAGGCGCAGCAACCCTAACGGCCAACATCCTCTCTGGACGCCCTCACTGGGTCCAATTGCTCATCGTAGGTGTTGATGACGCCGGCGGCCACGTCTACTCCATTGACTCTGCTGGTGGGTCCATCCCCGATGTGTACTGCGCTACCGGTTCGGGATCTCCTTACATGTACGGTGTCCTTGAAGATGGGTTCAAAGAAAACATGAGCCAAGCGGAGGCCTTAAAATTGGCAGCGAGAGCCCTCTATGCATCGGGACAGCGTGATGCGGCCTCCGGCAACGGCATGGATTTGGCTGTCATCACACCGGCTTCCGGCTACCAACAAGTCTCTCAAGACGACATTGCAAAACTCCTCAAGTGAGTTTCCTTCTCCCGCGGCACAGCCGCTATGCACCCCTTGGGTGTGCTGTGGTCAACCTTGACTGCGGGAGCCTGCGGTGAACATCATGCGAATGACCTACAGAGAGTTAAAAGACGAAATTGCAAAGATTATCCCTCGTAACATTGAGTACGAAGTGGATTTGGAAGCCGGAAACATCGCCATCATCACGACGAACATGAAACCCTTCACGGGCCAAGATGGCCTGATTGGAAAGATTGCACGTCGTGTCAAGCGTAAAATTGTCCTTAGAACGCCCATTGATTCCATGATGGACATTGACAAAGCGAGCGATGTTATTCATGAAATCATTCCCGAAGAAGCTGACATCACGGAGATGTATTTTGATGCATGCTACAGGGAAGTTACCATTCAATGCCGCCAACCAGGCACGGCCATTGGTCGTCGCGGCGATAACAGCAACGCCATTCGAGACAAAACCGGTTGGGCAGTCAAGGTTGAACGGACCCCTCCCCTGTTTTCAAAAACGGTTCATGACATACGAATGTACCGTCAAAGCCACGGAGATGAGCGTCGAAAATTGCTGAAGGATTTCGGACTGAATATTCACCGCCCAACTCGACCTGGTGGGACGTGGGCTCGTGTCACTGCGCTTGGCTCCTACCGAGAGGTGGGACGTGCATGCCATTACGTCACGACCAATGAATCTCGAATCATGATCGACGTTGGAGTCAACATTGCCTCCGATACCGACCCAATGCCCTTCTTCAATGCACCTGAAGCACTTCCGCTGGACAAATTGGATGCAGTGGTACTGACCCACTCCCACCTTGACCATGCTGGCATGCTCCCCGTTCTGTTCAAGTACGGCTACCGAGGTCCGGTTTACTGCACACCTCCAACACGTGATTTGATGTTGCTTCTGCAAACCGACTACCTCAAAGTTGGTGGTGCAGAAGGCAAGCGAACACCCTACGACATGGAAGACATCCGCATGTGCATGAAGCATGTTGTTGATGTTGACTGGGATTCCACCACCGACATTGCGCCTGATGTGAAAATGACGTTTTCAAACGCAGGCCATATTCTCGGCTCATCAGCTGTTCACTTGAACATCGCCGATGGGAAGCACAACATCGTGTTCAGTGGAGACCAGAAGTACGAGAAGTCCTGGCTGTTCGATGCGGCCAACACTCGCTTCCCTCGGGTTGAAACCCTGGTCATTGAATCAACCTATGGGGCGTCGGGCGACTACCAGCCCTCCCGGCAGGAGGCCAACCAAGAATTGCAGGACATCGTGTCCCGTACACTGATGAGAGGTGGAAAGATGATTTGTCCGGTGTTTGCCGTTGGTCGTAGCCAGGAAGTCATGATCGCCATTGACGAATTGTTCCGGTCAGGGACGGTCAAGCCCGTACCTGTGTGGCTTGATGGAATGATTCAGGAAGCAACGGCGATTCACGCCTCTCACCCGAACTACCTTACCAAAGCCCTCAGCAAATCTTTGTTGAAAGACGATGGTGAAAACCCATTCACCAGCGAATGGTTCCGGCCCGTCAAAGGAAGGGAACTTCGGGAAAGCATCGTCATGGACGGTTCCCCGTGCATTGTTTTGGCCACATCCGGTATGCTCAATGGCGGACCCGTCATGGAGTACTTCAAAAACTGGGCACACGAGGAGCGAAACTCATTGTGTTTTGTTGGCTATCAAGCAGAAGGAACACTGGGCCGGCGCCTTCAGAAAGGATTTGGCGAAGTTCCGATGCTGATCAATGGAAAAACAGAGATTGTCAAAATCGGCTGTGAGATGGTCACCATCGACGGATTTTCGGGACATTCAGACCGACGGCAATTGCTTGATTTCGTTGATCGTATCAACCCTCCACCAAAGAACATCATTTGCCATCACGGTGATTATCAGAAGTGCAACGAACTTGGCCTTACGCTCCGTGAACGCTACAACTGTCTCACGTTCGCACCCAGCAATCTTGAGACCGTGCGTTTATTCTGATTACAACGGCATGTCCACATCGTAGGCCATTGGGTCTGGTAGGTCTGCCTTGGATTCGATGGGCTCACTCAATGCCGTGGGTCCTTCTCTTCCGTGTCCAAGAGAGCGTTGGGAGGATTCAGCAGGGTTGGTTAACACCATCCAAGCCCCTCCACCAATGGTTGCCATCAAGGCTCCTATGGCCAATGTAAGACTATGCTCACCTGACTCTAATCCGGCGAATGCAGCGAGGGAAAGAATGGCCCCAATGCTGATGAAAAGAAGTGGACGCGACCTTCCTGCCATGGATGGACGAGGACCATGTTGTTCATGAACCCGTTGCGCTTCAGTCCGAGTCATGCAATCCTCGCGTTCCCCCGCCTGCCCGGGATGGCTCATGACTGCCGTCGCTCCTTGGGGAGAAAATGCAGAAGACGCCTTTGACCAAGGCTTGGTAGAATTGGGCTTGGGTGATGTACGATTAATTCAGGCCCAGGGTGCCATGCTCCCGCTTGGATTTGAATCAGCCCCACCTCGCCCTCTTCCAATGGGTTCCCTCGTCGAATGCCACCTTGCTACATCGTATGCATGGAATGGCTCCTCTGCTTCAGCGGGTGTGGCCTGGGCGTCCTGTGTCACTCCCGAAGGAGACGAATGCGCCATCGTCGCAACCATCTCAACCGACCGGGATTATGAGGAAACGGTGCTGCTCCTTCGGCGGAACTTGCAACGCCGCCTTGCGAGCCGTGATCTTGAAGTTTTGCAGTTTGATGTCGCCGTGGATGAAGTGACGGCTGGCCCCGACCATCACGGTGTGGCCGTTGCCGCCCTCATTCTTCCTGAATCCTTGTCGCTTGGCGCCCGTACCAAGACGGGTCCAATCCGGGGCGCCCTCACCAGAAAAGCTGCCCCGGAGAGCAAAAAGCGAGTTGATACCAAAGCTCCAGCCGCTCCAGCCCGACGTCCAGGCCAACCCCAAAACAACCACGACTTCTCACTTTGAGGCGAATGAAGTGTCGGACCAGCGTTGGCTTGTCATTCGCTGTGCTTCGTGTGGTCAGTGTTCTGGACAACGAAGGCAACACGGTCGTTGTCCGCACTGTGGTTCGAAGCTTGATGGGACTTCTGAGGTGGTCAAAGAGTGCACATCCAGTGCCGAGCTCCACCTCGAGGTGGGTCTCGCCAATACACCTGACGCCTTGAGGGATGAACTGCGAAACCGTCTTTCAAACTCCATTTCCACCGAAGCACCGAGTGAACTTTCGCTCCGAGTATTGCTGCGAGAGTTACGGTCGCTGGCTGATGTAGAAGGCATCATTGATTTCGAGACGGTTCAACGACACCTCAAGAAAAAAAGTGTTGAAACGCCCGTTGATGGCCTTATGGAACAGGCAGAATTGGAAGGTCTTGCTCTTCGTTTGGCAAATGGACGCTGGATGTTCTTTGAGTGAAGTTCATAGGGGAGACGCCGTGGCACAGACCAAGGGCGTATGGGTTAGTTTGGCCTATACTCGGGCGTTTGGGACGCTTGGACCCAAGTTCAAATCTTGGTACGCCCACCATCACTCCGGAAGCACGATGCTGTGCACCCACAGGAGATGAAATCCGAACTGAGTTTTGATGAATGTTTGTGGGACGGTCTCTAATTCTGAAGACCACACGGCATCTTCGAAAGTTTGGACCATTTGGCCTTCAACGAATTCTCCTAAGTCGCCTCCTTTGCTCCCACTCGGGCAATTCGAGTATTTCTTTGCCATTTTCTTGAAGGTGCGAAGCGGTTTTTTTGAGCTGTTGATCTCTTCAAGAATCATTTTTGCCTCGGGCTTGTTGGCCACCAAAATATGGCGAACGTGGGCCTTACGTGGTTTTCGACGTCGGTCATGTCGTCGCATTCAACCTCAACTCCCGATGAACCCGTGTTGCTGACCTGTCAAAAACATGCGCAATGGCCCAAAATGAAACGCACAACAGGATGCCTGGAATTCCCCTTGAAAGCAATTCTACCTCCAGGTCATTGGACATAAATGGGAGAATAGCAGACCATCCGAGCATGTACGAAATCAGAGCGAAGAGCGTGTGGGGTGTCAGATTTTTGGGAAGGAGCCAAGCCAGGTTGCGTTTGTGGTGTTCAACGGCCATCATCCATCCGACGGTGAAGAAAAAACGACTTGGTTTTATCCCGCTAACTTCGTTTCTATAGATTGATGTGACAGGGACCTCCGCTATGCTATGGCCTCGTCTGGCCAGGTTGATCAGCCAGAAATTTGGGTAGCCATATCCTGCCCATGAGTGCCCCCAGTCCCAATTCTGAAGGACGCTGGAAGTCGTTGCGGTGTACCCGCATTGTGGGTCACCAATGGGTTGTCCTGCAGCGAGTGTAGTGAACCAAGACAAGATTTTGGAGGCTCGTTGCCGGTGCTTTGGCATACGATTGTACCCCTCTGAATGGAGCTCGCGATTTCCCTTGACGTGCTCTGCTTTTCCTTCAAGAATTGGTTGTATCAAAGCGTCCATATCGTTTGGGTTCATTTGCCCATCACCCGCTACCACCACGCTGATGAACGGGGCACTGAACACCGAAAGGAGGTGCTGGTGGCCTCGGTCGATGGATGCCCCCACTCCGTCTCCTTGGCCTTCAAGAAGAATAACCTCGCAGTTTGCAGAGGTTGTGTTCACCATTTCAGCGGTGCGATCGGTTGAACCGTCGTCGACCACCACGGCGACATCAACCATTTCTGGAAGCCCTTCCAAAACTTCACGGATGTGCGCTTCCTCGTTTCGAGCCGGGATGACGACGCCAATGTGCCACCCCTGTTTCATGGTCCCCCCACCGAGATGGTCCCAATCAATCTATGCTTGAAAGCACTCAATAGTGTCCATCATTGGAATAGGTTTCATAGCCTCTCCGGGGTGCAGGCTGTTCGTGAGTCCTCCTTTGGAACGCGTGGTCCTCATTGCGGAGGACATTGAATTGCGCATCGTTTCATTGATTGTGCGATGCCGTGAGATTGCCAATGAAATTGTTCTCTTTGACACGGGTTCAACCGATGAGACCGTCGACCTTGCAAAAGAAGTGGGCTGTTCAGTTGTTGATTACTCCGGTCCCCTCACGCCCCAGGCTTTAGCACAACACGCTGAATCAAATGGATTGGACGAAGGGCTCGTTCTTTTCCTTCCAATCACGGCGATGTGGAAACTCTCTGAACTTCCCCTCAGTGTGAATCGTGCACGGGAAGGTTGGGATATCCACTATTTGTATCGGCAGGGTTCTAGCGCCGATTCGAACGGTTCTATGGTTCTGGGAGAATCAAGCGTTAGCCACCTCATTGCAAGTCCAAAGGGATTGCAACACCTCGCCCAATTGGACTCTGATGCCACGACCGATGATGTTTCAGATGAAATCCGTGCACGTTTTGTCAAAAGCGAGGGTCCCATTCAACTTCCTCAACGGCAATCCCTTGCAACCGCCTCTCGTTTTGCTCAACTCTTTTACTGGATGTTGGAATCAAAACACCCCTTGTTGTTGTTTGGTATTCCCGGCGTGGTGTTGTTTGTTTTGGGCTATCGTCTTTCGGGGGATCTCGCCACCATGTTCACTGAACTGAATTCCACATCCATCGGGGTCACTCTCATCACCATTGCCATGACGTTGATTGGATTGTTTGCTATGATGGTTGCGATCATTTTGTACATCATGGGTAAGCAGGTAGCCCGAATTCAAAATCAATACAACTGGCCAAAGGAGGGCTAGCAAGATGGGACCTCATTTGGTTTGTTTGGACATGGACCGCGTTTTGGTCGATCACCTTTCAACATGGCAATACGTCTACGACCAACTCGGCATCAACAACGATGAATCCTTTGCCTTGTACAATCAAGGTCTTTTGGATGAATGGGACTGGATTAAACTTGATTTGGCCCTCATCAAATCAGCACCGGGCGGCAACATAACCGATGAACGCCTTCGAGGTCTCATGGCCGGCATGCCGATGATGAAGGGTTGGCGGACGTTGATTCAGCATCTACTCGACCAAGGTGTGAACGTCGCCATCGTCAGCGGTGGGTTGCAAAAGACGGCGAGGGATATCGCTGCAGCCTTTCCTTCAGGTGAGGCTTGGCGACGAAGATGGGGAGGAATTGACCGGCATACCGCTCGTGAACAGTCGAAGGGATTTGACTCCCGACTCCATGTTTTTACCAACGGTTGGTTGATGGAAACCAACGACGGA
>DUIU01000145.1 GCA_013330155.1 Candidatus Poseidonia sp.
CGAAGAGAACGGCGATTTCTTTTCCAGTGTCATAGGACCCACCCGCTGCCCCATGGTCCTTGCCAAAAGGTTCGCAGGTGATGGTGTTGAACCCCCATTTGGCGGGCCAATCCAAGCGCCACGGAAGTTTCCCTTCGCCCTTCTCAATGTTCGAGGATCCGCTTTCCCCATGGCTATCCGTCCAATGGACAAGTGGGTAATCGTATCCCGTAATGGTCAATCCGTCAAGCGAACCCTTTGAGTCCAAGGGTTGCCATGGGAACCACGAGGGTGGAAGTTCACGACCGGAGACTCGTTCAATGATTTCACGAATGGCTTCGGGCTTGTCACACGCTATCCGGGCGGCTGAACTGAACTTCCCCGACTGATACGCTTCGAGGTTCGGAAGCAATCGGGGGGTGACTCCGATTTGTTTCAAGGCGTCCAAGAATGGATGGAGGAAGTGGTCTCCGTAGGTCCATCCATCCTCATTGAACCGCTCCCAATCGGGTTTTCCATCGGCATCTGGCGCCGGTATTGAACCAAGTTGGTGTCCGATGAAATCTTCGTACATGGGGTCGAGGAACGGGTAGACTTTCCGGAGGGGGTCGGCGTTGTCAACGACGAAAACCAGCTCCGCTTCCATTCCGGCCCGGCGTGCCGCACGAGCGATCATATCACCCGTGAGAATCTCACGAAGATGACCAATGTGGAATTCACCGCTCGGTGTTATGCCGGTCGCCACGATGTGTTTTTGACCACGCTCAGCGAGCCGCTTGGCCATGACATCGCTCCAATGCATGCGCCTTCACCTCAAACCACAACAGCACGGACCAAGCCGCGGAGTGGGACATCATCGATTTCATTGCGCGTGGTTTTGTTGACCAACACAATCGCCAAGCCGACTTCCCCACCTGCAGAACGAATGGATTGAATCGTTTTTGACATCGTTTTACCCGAAGAAAGGACATCGTCAATGATGACGACCCGTTTTCCAGCCACCTGGCCATACTTGTTGGACAAAGAACCGCTCCCCTCTCCCTCATCGGTCGTGCGGAACACGGTCATGTCGGATTCCAGGACTCTGGCGACTTCGTAGGCAAACGCAATGCCGTTGATGGAAATGCCCACCACCGTATCGATGTTCTCGTAGCCAAGCTCTTCATCGGCCACGTCTGCCATGATGGAGCCAACGGCGGCAATGCGTTGAGGACGGACCCCGAGGGTTCTCCATCCGATTCGGACGTCACTGGGCCGTTCACTGTCACCCGTTCCCGAGAGAAGCCATGTGATGGTGTCTTGGGAGAGCGAAAGTTCATCCGCAATCTGTTGAGTGTTCAAACCCTCTTTCATGAGGTTGGATGCATAAGCTTTCAATTCTTCAATGCTCAAGACCATGGTGCTCGTTCCCTTCCTGCCGAGGAACGCACATCAATGCTTTCATGATGTCCGGTCTTTGGGCGAAAGTCTTGAAGGGAGGGAGCCACGGGCAGAATCCATGGCGGACTTTGATTATGAGAGCCTTCTCGACCGAGCCCGCGAAAACATCCCCGAGGAAATTTCCTCGCGTTCTCGGTGGCGCCTGCCTGCCCCTCAAATCATGATTGAGGGTTCCAATACCATTTTTCGAAACTTCAACGAGGTTGTTTCAATGATGGACAGGGACGACAATCACGTCTACCAATACATTTTGAACGAACTTGGTACATCCGGTTCCCGTGATGGTCCCCGTGCTCGATTCAAGGGGCGCATTCCTCCAAAACGAATCAAAACCACCATTGCCAATTATGTGAACACGTACATCAAGTGTAGCCAATGCGGCGCTCCAGATACACACTTTGTGAAGGAAGACCGAACCACGTTGTTGAAGTGCCAAGCCTGTGGTGCAACACGACCCGTTAAGCTCTGATCAGGGGAGACGCTTGGTGGTCGCTTCGACCTCTGGTTTTTTCACCGTTGGAATCAGGTCAGCATAGCCTGCTTTGACAAACCCAATGATTTGTTCCTCTTCCCTGTTGAGCCCGAGGTTGGCATAGGTCTCGGCATGGCGGGTGAGTCCACCAGTGGACCATTTTGCCGCCACGCCATTCCCCCAAAGGGACAGCACCATGTTGTGGAGGGCGCAAACACTTGCGGCGTAGTCCTCCTTTTCTCGAAAAGCGTCTTCTGGGCTAAGTTGGCTGGTCACCACCACCAAGACCGGTGGTTGCATAACCTTCGCAATGGCTCGTTGTATATCCTCTTCAGGGGTGGTTGAATTCTTTTGTTGCGACTTTGCAGCGGACAGGTGGGAAATGGTCGGAACGAGGGTTTGCCGTGTTTCTTGACCGAGAATGTAGAACTTCCAGGGGTGCGTGTGTCTGTGGCATGGCGCTTGGTTAGCGGCCCGAAGTGCTTCATCGACAATCCCTTGTTCAACGGGTTGTCCGGTGAACCGGTGAACGGTTCTTCGGCTTCGTAACACCTCTTGAAAGTCCACCATGATGCTCCCTCAGATTTGGTCGATTTTGGCTGCGAGGATAAAGTCGGAGCGTGTTAATCCTCCAACGTCGTGAGTCCAGATTTTAACCGTGGCTCTACCCCATCCTAGGGAAAAATCGGCATGGTGGTTTTCGACTTCACAAATTTCGCCAGCCTGGTTCACAAAGGCGAGGGCATCTGCAAAATTAGCAAAGCCGTACGCCCGTTGAATGGACATGTCCTCATGAAAAGACCACTCGGAGTTAATTTCTGTGAGCAGGTTGAGGATCGCTTCCCGGCCAAGACTTGCTTGCCCTGGGTTGGTGGGCGTGCAGTGTTCTTCCGCAAGGGAGATGCGCTCAACCCCAAAGGTGCGAATCGTCGTTTCCTTTGGTTTCTTTTTCGACCTTCTCGTGAAGTTTCGACCGGCGTTTCATGTCCTCTCGCTCGAAGGCAAGGAGTTCTTTGTCATCGATGTAGGCTGGCCGGGTATGGGCGACGAGCACCATCTTCACGATGACTTCGCGAGAAATAAATTCGCACCGTCCATCATCGGTGAGGATTTCAAGGCTGGTCTTTCCAGAGGAGATAAGTCGCCCACGGATGTAAGCATCCTCTGGATTGGCAAAGGCTTGGACATTGAGGTGGAGTTCCACCAAGTCATCGCGTCGAAGACCTTGGCGGCGCTCGAGCAAATCTCCGGTGTTCACTGACTTGAGGTCCTCAAGTTTGGGTGAACCCATGTCTTCCCACATCGATTTAGCCCAATCAGGTAGGTTCACACTGTTTTTCTTCGCCATGGATGTACCAACCGGCGAGCGTACTTGAACCTCCCCCTTTGGGTTCTCCAACCGTTTCAACACGGGATAGTTCATGAAGGGAAGGCGGCGGCATTAGGTTGGGGCACCTGCATGAAAGTCTCTTGGCGCACACTTGGTACGGTCTTGCTTGAGGATGAAATCCTCGATAAGGCGTTCTCCCGTGCCAAAAAAGCCGCTGACCGTGTTGACGACTCCGACCGAGTCTTTCGTGTTCGAAAGCAAATGACTCGTATGGTTCAAACGGCAGCCGACATCATCGCGACCGAGTTTCAAGAATTGGTAGCTGCGTGGCCTTCGCTTGACCAGTCTCCGCTTTTCGATGTTGCGATGATCGATGCGTGCGTTGGATGTGATGAATACCGGAAAAACCTCGCTACGCTTCAATGGGCCTCAAAACAAGTCCAGCGCATTGCTTCACAAAATGCGAAGAAAATCATTCGAACCGGCCGAACCGATTTGATGCATGATGCCAGGCGAGAAGCCTATGGGCGCATTTCCTCAATCATGCGCCAGGTTGCTCCTTCTCTGATTTGGTTGAGCGAGACACGAGAAACCCTCAAGCGGCTTCCGAGGGTTGACCCAGTCTCCCCTTGCATTGTTGTTTGTGGGGCTCCCAACGTGGGAAAATCTGCCTTTATCGCCGCCCTGAGTTCTGGAAAGATGGAAGTGAATCATTACCCGTTTACGACCAAACAGATTCACGTCGGTCATTTTGTGCATCGGCGATTGCAGTACCAAATGGTGGACACACCAGGACTCTTGGACCGACCGATGGAGGAACGAAATCACATTGAGATGCAGGCCATTGCTGCGCTTGAGAACATTGGTTCTTTGGTGCTCTTCCTCGTTGACCCAAGCGAATCATGTGGGACTCCCCTTGCGGAGCAGATGAATTTACTCAATGAAGTGCGTACTCTTCTTCCAGAGACTGAATTGATGCAAGTCAGTTCAAAAGCGGATTTGTTGAAGCCGCTGCCCTCCATGTGGGATGAGGTCGCGCAGCATGAAGCAGAATGGCGGGAAGAGGGTTCAGAAGGCGAGCCTGAACTCCCTCTACTGATGGACGAAGAAGGGAGGGTATGCTTGTCGGCAACCGAGAATGTCGGACTGGATGCCATGCGTCTTGAAATTGTTCGAAAAGTCAAATCAGCACGCCCCAACAATCCAATGGAACTCCCTGATGGCTGGTACCGCAGTGATGCGTGATCACATCGATTCCAAAGCGACCAAACCGAGGGCTTCCATCCCCGCTTTGAGCGCCGTTCTCGCCATCTCTGAAACGGCGAAGAAAAACGGGTTGACCTGTCCTTGGTCAATGACATAACAGTCTCTATAGAACATGTTGTAGGCCATGGATAGTTGGAGCATATAATTCGCAAAGAGGTTGGGTCGGTGCTCCTTGACCACTTTGGACAACCGGTCGTCATGGAGGACGAGCGTTCGTAACAATTCTACCAGACCTGCCGGCATTTCTCCGTCGTAGGTATCAATTTGAGGTGGATTTTGAGTGAACGCTGGGTCAGCGGCTTCCACATTTCGGCGGATTGAACAGGCTCTGGTGTGGCTGTACATGATGAACGGTGCAGAGCCTGCTTCGAAACTCAGGGCGTCCTCCCAGCGGAAGGTGAATCCCTTTTCAGGACTGACGCTGATGATGTTGAACCGTACGGCGGATGTGCCAACGGCCTCAGCAATTGTGTCCATGGTGGCAGGGTCGAGGTCGGGTCGTCGCTCCTTGAGAACCTCCTTAGCGTGTGCTTGAGCCTCTTCAAGCAGGTCATCCATGAAGACAACGTTTCCACGGCGTGTTGACATTTTTCCTTCGGGGAGTTTGATGAAGGAATAGAACATAACCTCAGGGCGACGCTCTCCTAATTCTTCCAGGGTAAGGCCGACTTGTTGAGCTTGCAGCCGATGGTCCTCACCGAGGACATTGATGAGTTCATTGCATTGGGTCCACTTCCAACGGTGGTAAGCGATGTCTCTGGTGGCGTACAAAGACGAGCCGTCTCCTCGGCGATAGAAGAATTCGGTCTTCCCCTTTAGTCCCCGTTGACCAAGGTCAAGGTACTGGGCGCCATTATCGGCAACACCGTTAATCTCCAAACTCCCGAGTTCCTTCATCAAGGCAGCTACGTCGCCGTTGGTGACAAAAAGCGATTCCTTGGTGAAGCGATCGTAGTGGATGCCAAGGCGACCTAAGGTCTTCAACATGCCATCCAAAACCGGTTGGTAGGCCTGTTCAAATGAATCCAACACGCTTTGGTCTCCGTGTTCGCTAGCATGGACCAGTGTTCCGATGGCCGTTTCAATGGCTTCTGAATCAGCGCTGTCCTTCCGGCGAAGTTGGGCGGCTTGGTACCAGCGAACACGCTGGTGGTCGGCTTTCTCAGCCCATTGTGGATTGATCGGTTCTCGGTCCGCAAGTAAGGTCTCAACCTCTTCCTCGCTCATGTTCTCAAGCGCCCAGGCCAATACAGCGACTTGTTTTCCCATGTCGTCAACGTAATATTCTGCTGTGACCTTGTTGCCCCAGAGCCTATGCAAACGAACCAGGGTGTCGCCGAGAATGGCGTTGCGAGCACGACCAACATGGAAAGGACCGTTTGGGTTGGCCGATGTGTGTTCGATAAGGACCTCCCTTCGTTCATCATCCGACCTTTGTCCAACGGTACCGCTCAAGAGTTGCTTGGCAAGCCATGCTGGGGAGGCGGTAATGTTGAGAAAACCATTCAACGCTTTAACTTCATGAATTGCTTCATGCTCGTCTATTTTTTCACACAAACTTTCAGCAATGGCTGCAGGAGCCATTCCCAATGTTTTGGCAAATTGAAAACAAGGCAGCGTGAGGTCGCAAACCGGTGGCCATGTATGACCGCTAGACGGTTGGAGCATGCCTCCAACCAAACTGGCATCAACGCCGAGGTCTTCGACGGCCTTCTCAATCAAGGGCTGAATGTTCGATTTGAGCAACTGCATACTGTCACCTCACATCATAGGGTAGCGTAAAATCGC
>DUIU01000210.1 GCA_013330155.1 Candidatus Poseidonia sp.
CCACCATCGGCCAGTGAACTCGTTGCGGTTCCTGGAATCAACTCAGTCATCCCTCTCGGTTGGGGGGCGCTTGCTTTCATCATCTCGCTCGTGATACACGAATTTGGCCATGGGCTCCTCGCCCGTGGGCATGGCATGCGCGTCCGTTCGTTTGGCCTCCTTCAACTCGGTCCACTTCCGCTTGGCGCTTTCGCCGAACCACAATCGGATGAACTGATGCGTGCGCCCCGTCGAGAACGCCTCAGGATGTTTGCGGCAGGACCAGCAACCAACCTTTTTGCTGCCCTGTTGATGCTCATGTTGTTGGGCGGTTTGGCAACCCAATTTGTGGCCGAGGAAGAGTACATTCACGTTCAGGGCATTGTGGTTGAAGGTGGGGCCGAGGAAGCTGGTATGCAACCTTGGGATACCCTTGTGTCCATCGACGGCGTTCCGGTGCACACCACCGATGACTTTCGGTCCATTCTCCAAGGATATTCAAGTAACGATACCGTTGACCTGGTGGTCATTCACCAAGACGGAACGCGCGATACCCTTCAGGCGACTTTTGGCGACAAACACCAGTATTACCTCAACCTTGGTTGGAGTGAAGACGCCTTGAACAACCTCGAGGTACAACCCGGTGACCCCTTCCTCGGCGTTGAGGGTCTTTCCGAAGGCACGGCTGGCATTGACCGGTTGGCTGGCCCACTTTCACCTCGCTTTGATGGGACCTTGTTCCAACGCGCCCTTTCTCTGCCATTCCATGTCCTCACCATCTTGTTGATTCCGTTTGAATTGGGCGGCGTGGCCATTCATCCCTTTGAGGAATCGCTGATGGCGGCCGGTGACGGATTGGTAGGGTCTGTTTTGGGCATCGATGTTCTCCTCCTGTTCGCTCATCTCTTCTTCTGGTTGATGTGGGTGAACATTCTGCTGGGGTTCACGAACCTCATCCCCATCGTTCCCTTTGACGGCGGGCACATGTTCCGAGACATGCTCCATGCCTTGCTAAGCGGCGTAAAACGGGTTGGCCGGAAACTGAAATTATGGGACCTTCATCCCATGTGGGTTGACCACTTCTCAGCCCGCGCGTCAAGTTATTCATCGCTGGTTCTGTTGGTCATGCTGTTGTTCACGATGTTCATTCCTTATCTGTGAATGAAGGGATGACGGCGGATCGTCGGCGAGCCAACTCAGCAAGGATGTCCTGCGTGCTTTTCGCCTTATTCTCAGCCATGGTCGGCGTAGTTTGTTTGACGGCACGGTTGGCCAATCCCCTCAAGGCTTGAGCAGCCTGTTCGCCTTCCGAGGAGCACAATATGGCGATGAATCGATTCAGCGGCATACCTTGTTCCCAATCGATGAACGGCGACCCGTTTCGAGTCAAGGGCAAAGCAGGAATCATCGGGGCAAAGCGGGCTAAGGTCCCTTTCAGCCCCGTCGTTTCGACCCGAAAGATTCGCCAAGAATCACCGCGGACGCCCTTTCTCCGATGCGCATACAACGGCATCAGGCCCGAACGTTCTCCTTCGCGAATCATGGCGAGAAGTTGGTCTTTGGTTCGGCCGGAGAAGTACAATTTCTCTGCTCGAGTGGATTTCACTTCGATGGGGAAACAACAGTCGCCGCGTAGGGCCACTAAATCGCCACTTCCCTCCATGCCAGAACCAGCGGCGCGAACGACGAGAAAAGGGCGTCGTGAAACGCAAGCCATTCGGTCCTTTTCTTCTTGCGTACAACTTCTCGTGACGGCGTTGACCCCTTTTTCTGTGCCCGAGAGGACCTCCCTCAGTTCACGCTCGTAGGCGCCTGTCATGGGCAGACATCAATGTCCATCGTTCTTGATAACTTCGGCTCACAAAGGGTTCCCAAAGCGACTTCATTCTCCGCCTTGCGCAAGCGGCCGATAGGTTAGAACGGGAGGCAGTGGTCAGACCTATCGTGAACCGGTTGTACGTTCGGACCGACGATTTTCGTCTGGCGCATCGCTTGCTCAGCGAACTCCAAGGGCGCAACCTTCCAGCCAAGCAAGTTTCACCGTCTCAGGTCATCGAAGCTGATGCCTATTGGTTTGGTACCCGCGAAGAAGTGGAATCCCTCGGTGGTCGCGGCGTTGCCGTGGACGCCGAGTCCGTCGAAGAAACCATCTCGACTTGGCTTTTATCGCGTCAACTCGAGGCGCCTCCACAACAACTCGTCGTCGGCATTGACCCTGGACCGCGGCCGGGATGCGCTTTTTTCTCGGATGGAGTGTTGATGGGAAAGCGGGAGGCCGATTCAATCGAAGAAGCGCTCAACAGCATCGTGGACCTTGTTGCTCACACACAACCCGGCCAAGTCTTGGTTCGTATTGGTCACGGTTCACCTGTCCATCGCGACCGCCTCCTCAATCGGACATTGGCGCTGGGCTATCATGTGGAAATTGTCAATGAACACCGAACGAGTTCTGGCCAGCGTCGGCATGCGCATGGGGCTGCAGCCCTCAAAATCGCCATGATGTCCGGAAAAGCCGTTCATGAACAACGTGCGGTCGAAGCAACCGATGGCGAACTTCGGAATTTGCAACGAATCAGTCGGCAACGCTCAAAGGGTCAGTTGACCATTTCGTTGGCTGCTGCCCGTAATGTTGCACGAGGTAACCTCACCATGGAAGAAGCCCTCAAGGATGCGGGTTACGAGTCTTCTTGATCCTGCTCGAGTTTGCTGAGCGTGGTCAACTCCGGAGACCGATTCAAC
This sequence comes from Candidatus Poseidonia sp., assembly GCA_013330155.1. Lineage (GTDB taxonomy): Archaea > Thermoplasmatota > Poseidoniia > Poseidoniales > Poseidoniaceae > Poseidonia > Poseidonia sp8339u. The sequence goes on from DUIU01000210.1 coordinate 2,719, forward strand.
CACCAGCGGAACACCGAATCGAGCGCTTGTGGGGCGAGAACCACGCCTCCAAGGACGGCGAAGAGGGCGATGAAGGAGGAGGATGGAACGTCGCGGGTACCGTAGGATTGGGGGCCACCAAGCATGAGTTTGACCGTGCCCAACCAGGGGATTTCCCCACCTGCTACGCCCAAGACCCAACCGTCTCGAATCGGCCCGACGATTCCTGAAGCACTGTGGACACCGGCTGAACCGTTGGTGGCTTGAGCGCCTTGGTCAACCGAGCATTTGTTGTTGTCGCCCAAGGTGAGCATGCCTTCATGCGCTGGCTTCCATTGCCACACCACCAAGTAGGGTTCGACCACGTAGTTCGCCCCGCTGTGGGCTGGGCGCTCGCAATCGTAGTAGGCAGCGTCCGACCCGTCGAAATGGACCGTGATGTTGGCCACGTCCATCACCGAAGTTCCCGGCACGGACCACGTTAGAATACAATCCCCGGGTAGCCCGTCTTCAGCAATCCTCAGTTCGTCATAGGTTGCGTCGTTTGGGCACGGTGAGGTGGCTGTTCGGTCTGGTGCGACCGTTTGCTCTGCCACTGCGCGCATGATGGCGCGATGGATAATTGGAGTGCCCCCTTCCCCGTTCTTGGAATAGATGATGACATCGCCTTCCATGCCGTGTTGCTCGTAGCCGTAGGACGGGTGGTTGGGGTCGGTGGCTTCGGCAAAGGTGACAATCGTGTCAGCGGGTTGATTGTGGACCAGAATCAAATCGCCAGCATCGATGCTTCCAACTTCTCCTCCTTCATCATGAATCATGGATTTTGACTCAACGACCACCAGCGGCGGCATGGACCCGGTATGGACGAACATGGCGCCGACCAAACAGGCGATCATGCCAATGGCCAACGCCAACTCAAGGAGCAGCGTACGCAGTGGGTCGTGGTCGGACATGATTGGCCCTCAGACTCAACGCTTCACGCCTCGGCTTTCAAGGAATGCATTCCATTGTTGGAGGTGGCCCGCACCCAATGCCTCGGCGGCTTCAGCGCCCTCTGCCTTTCGGCGCCTGAGTTCAGAAGTTGACTGAATCTCTTTGATCTCTTCAAGCAAATTCACATAGCCGCGGAACCGAAGAAATTCTGGAAACGAAACCAAGAAGACGATGAGGGATACCACCGCACCAACGATGGCGCCGCCGGTGAAATCGTTCCATTCCGGGTGGTCTTGAAGGACTAAAATTTGGTAGAAACATGCGACCAAAAGGACACCGCTGGCGCCAGCCGCCACGGCACTGATGCCGTATTGCTTTCCATGTTGTTTGGCCCACAGGCGCCCAAAGAAGGTGGCTTCCTCGCTCATGACTTCACCGGTCACCACCAAGGCGTCGGAGAACTTCAAACCTCCCACGCGTTGAATCTACCCGTATAAACAGGGTTCCGCCCCGAAGGGGCATCATTCAAATGCGATGGAAACCGTGAGTGAATTATCCCGGGTGACCATTATGCATCGTGCCATCTTCCTCACGCTTGTTTTCGTACTTTCCGTGATGTCACCGTTGGCTGGTGCCGCCAACACTGAAACCCAATTCAAAGACGGGACAACCTCCTACGAACACACCTTCTCCGCCAAAGGAAGCGGAGCTGCCGGCGAGGTCAGTTTGCCCATCGGTGCTGATGTGCAATCGGCCAGTTTCAGTTTGCTTGGAGAAGCGAGCACCACCACCTACACCAATTTCACCACAGACACGCATTATGGCGGGGCAGGGGACCAAGACTACCTCAGTTCCAACGCAGGGTCTCCCTCGCCGTTCACCACCGCTCGACGCGACAACCTCGAGGTCAGCAGTCAAACGGTCTCTCTCCAGGGCAACCCAACGGAATTGATGCCTCGTTTCTCATCCTCCTCATCCGTTGCCACGCTCGGTAGTGCCCACCTCAACACTACGGGCGAATTCGTGGCGTTGAGCGACCAAGGCTACCTCAGCCCGACCAAACAATTCAGCGACATTCGAGTCGCCAGCAACGCCCCTTGGACTTACACTGGCATTACTGTTCCAATCAATGCTTCAGAAATACATGTTCTCCGATACACCAGCTCATCTGTTTCATCAACGCCAACCATCCTTCGAATCAATCCTACAAACGGCCAATATCTTGGAACAGCATCCTTTGATGTCTCGGCGTCGATGTGCGGAACCTACGCCATGTACAGCATACATGATGCCGATGTGTACAACGGGGACGTGTATACGGCACATTGGTCCCGCTACAACATCTACAAGTGGGAAGTTGACTGGAACACCGCAGGATCGCAGGTTGTATGGACATGCAAAACATCGTACAACTACAATTACCCGAACTACATTTCAGGCGTTGATTTTGACGACGAAACGGGAAAGATGTACATTGCCACGTATGACACCCAAGTACGAAACCACTACCTCAAGGAAGTCAATCCATCGTCACCTACGGTCATCACGAACACATGGCTGATGACTTCAACCTCCAACTACTACGATTACGGTGCTGGACTTTCCGTCAGCATGCCCAATGTGATGTACAACATTTACTATTACAGTTCTTCATTGAGCTACAAGAGCATCCACTACCATTATTCCCTACAAAACGGCTTACTTAATTCTCAAGGCGAACGCACCATGCCGGGAGGCGGACACTACGGTATTGTTGACTCAGACGACAACAAGGTGTTCTTCTCCTGTCATTACAGCAGCACCTCCTATTGTACCCAAGGCCTACGAAAAATCCACTCCTACGGCGATGGGGCCCATTCCGATATTCGTTCCGCTTCCATATCAACCCAGACCGTTGTCGGCCAAACCACCACGATCTCGCGGGCGGTCAGCGCCATCGATGTTGACGGCATCTTCGGCTCAACTCCCACCGGGACCAGCATCAACGTGGATGTCTCCAACGACGGAGGCACGACATGGAAATCCGGCAGGGTTGGTCAGAAGGTCTCCTTCGCCACTTCAGGCACGTCCATCGTGTGGCGAGCAACGCTGAACGGAACCGCTTCCAAATCTCCAGTCCTGGGTGATATCGTGTTGTCCTACACGACCAACTATCAGAGCAGTGGATACTATTACGCCTATCAGTACATCGGTTCAGGCAGCAGCAGCGTCATCGCTGCGACCGTGGATTGGAACGAAACCCGTCCGGCGGGAACCTCCATCACCGTGAACGTCGGACATAAGACCAGTGGGTCAACCTGCAATTCAGGGTCCGGCTGGAAGAGTTGGACCTCGCCAAACACGACCCAGTCAATGACAGGGACATCGTACTATTTCTGCGTCCGCATAACGCTCTCGACCTCCTCGACTTCGCTCACGCCCTCAATTACGGACCTGTCCATCGCTCTGCATTCCAATGCCCCCAATCAACCGGGGCTGAACATCGACGGCAAGTCCGCATGGAAACGTGCCGCCACCTCCGGTGCTCTCATCGGGCCACTAACCGTCACGAGCCAACAATCCGGCAATTCCTTGGTCGACAAACTCAACGATGCCATTCCCAACACCGGATCAGGATGGATTGACATCCCAATTGAGCTGACCTCGGAATCCGCAGGAAAATTGACCATCGTCTCCTTTGAAATCACCTACACGATGCAAACGGTGAACCTCAACTTGACCATTCCTGAAGGTGAAATTCTCCACGAGCGCATCAATTCCTATGAGGTGGTTTCTCAGCACGTGGTCGGTGAGAACGCCAATTCCATGGTCAGTGCCGATCTCACGCTGATGACCGCAGGGAGTGCCGCCAATTGGCCCGTTCTCGCTTGGCAGTACGGTGATGTGTTCCCTGCGCCCAACGATCCTGCACAGTATGTCCAAATTGACCCAACATCCTATTCGGTTGAAACCAACGGAATTTTGGAGATTCATTGGAAGTTCTTTGTGACCAGCGAGATGCCTGACCAAGACAACGTTCGCTTCCGTGTTGGCTGCTTGGATGACAGCGGAACCGCTGGCTTCGCTCCCGAACCCCTCACTTCAGACGAGGGGTTGCGTGTGAACCGTTCATTCGGTCTTGGATGGCTCAATGTTCGGGATAACGACGGGGAAATGACCTCAATGGACGTGGAGAGCGGCTCTTGGGTAGCGGCCGGAGAACAAATTCACTTCGTGGGCGCCATGTGGTTCCAAGACACCGACGACGCACCCAAAGACAGTGCGTTTGACGTCCGCATTTCTCGAAACGGCTACGTGGAAAGCACGGCCAGGGACACCACCAACAACAACGGTTCCTTCTTTGTCTCCATTGACTTGCCTGCCATCGACGTTCCAGACGGCTTGACCTACGAGATTCAAACCTACAACGAGCGAAACCCCGACCATGTGCAACAACCCAACACCGAATGGCGCCGCACCTACCTTGTGGACGCGACCCATCCTGAACGGAAGCAGGTCGCTCCGGTGGAGGATGCCTACGAAGCAGCGGACAACGAGCAAACGGTTCAGGTCCTCGTTGAGGACCGTGTCGGTCATCCAATGGAACTCGACCTCAATTATTGGGTCGAGGCTGACCACGATGCGAATCGCAACGGTGAAGCCGACCCTGAGGAATACATCACCAAGGTGGTGGCCAACAACACCGAGGCCCGTTCCAAGTGGTTCATCACCACCATTGACACCTCTCGAAACCCCAACATGGGTCGCGTGTCTTACTTCTGGGATGGAGGCGACCAAGCCGGCAATCCACTTCACTTCACGGTCATGAACGATGACGATGAATTGATGAAGTTTGAATCGGCTGAGGGCTTCCTCTATGACGACGCAACCTTCCGTACTCGCAAGGATTCCACCGCCATCTTCACCGGACTGGAATGGTTCGGGCACGAGGACGACCAACCGGTCTTTGCTGGAATGGAACAAACGATCTCATTGGGCTTCATCGATGCCAACACGGCCATTGATTTTGAGTTCATCTCCTTGGTCTTTGACTTTGAAGGGCCCAACCCGGCTCGAGACGCTCAGAGCATTTCCTACTCGGGAACCAACAACACCTTCTGGTCCGATTCACCTTACATCCACCTCCTTTCGACCAGTCGAATGATGCAGACCACCAACGAATCCGGTCTTCCGTGGATCATGTTGGACTTCCACTTCAAGTTCAGTTGGGACTGGCCTGACGAAGAGATGGGCGATGTTGCGTTGCTCTACAAGGAACTTGGCAGTTCAGACCCCAGCCGTATCCTCTTGCTCGAACACACGTTCCGTGTGGAAAACGACTTGATGCTTTCACCGACCGACTTTGCCATTGAAGACATCAGCGAACCGCGCACTGGACCTGTGGCTGACGGAAGCCGTGTGAGGAAGGACGACCGCCTCGGCTTCACCGGCCGCGTGGTCTACGAAGGCAGCCAAACTCCAGCACCTCG
>DUIU01000191.1 GCA_013330155.1 Candidatus Poseidonia sp.
GACATCTTGGTGTATCGAGTGATGTCCTCCATCACCTGATCGCCAAGGTCTCGACGGACGACGTTGCCTCCGAGGGGCATGGGCCAACCGCCTGTGCGTTCATTCCACCAAATACCGAGATCGATGATGACGTTGAGTTCGTGATTCTTGTAGGTCAATTGGCCCTCGTGGATGATCAATCCTGAGACGAATCGTCCGTCGAGGACACCAGGCATGATTTCGTCGAAGGGGACGACCTCGATCGGCACGTCACCCCACGCCAGCCTCAATCCAAGGTAAGCGCTGGTCTTGAGGCCTGGTACTGCGATGGGAGCGGCACGGGCCTGTGCTTCGGTCACGCCGGGTTTGGCGATGATCATTGGGCCGTAACCCTCTCCCATCGATGCGCCGCAGTTCATCAAGGCATAGCGGTCAGCGATGTCTGGGAATGCATGAATGGACACGGCTGAAACTTCCAATTCGCTGTTCATGGCGCGATGGTTCAACGTCTCAATGTCCTGAAGTTCATGGACGAAGACATACCCGGGTGTTGGAAAGGCACCCGTCGTGAGTGCATGGAACATGAAGGCGTCGTCTGGGTCTGGAGAGTGCCCGATGCGGACAATCTTTTCTCCGGCCTCGTTTGTTGGCAAGTCTGCGCTCATGGCTGTTGGTCCGACCCGCAGTTCAAGAAGGCACCTCTCACGCCATCGGCGCAAGCGCTTCCCAAGCCCAACGAGGACGAGCATCGAGGCCACAGGCGTGTTCGAGGAAGGCATGCAGACCCAGATGGTCGTTTGGAGAAAGTCGGTTGAACACCTCTCCAAAATACCGGTCCAAACGATCCATCGGAAGATGGGTATGCGCGTGCGCCCGTTTGAGGACCGCCGAACGAGCACCGGGTTGAGTCTCAAAAGCCACCAAACGATCCAACAAGGCTTCGTGTGCCGCTGCGACCAACGCCCTTGGAGTGTCGGCTCGAGCGACAAAGACGCCGAAAACCATGGGGAATCCGGTGCGTTCCACCCAAGCTTGACTCAAATCCATTTGGACAAGGTCAGGATGGAGTGCAGCACCGTCAAGAGCGCGGTCGCCAATGACCAGTGCACCGTCTGCGACTTCGAGCATTCCGTCAAGGTCAGGTCCCATTTTCGTGTAGATCACGTCCAAGTTTCGCTCCTTCACGATCCACTCCAAAAGCGCCACAGACGAGGCGGAATCGGTGGGGACCGCGATGGTCCGCATCTGTTCGATGGATTCCTTGCCAAACAGCAGGACGCTGCCAACTTCACCGGCGGAACTGATGCCGATGTCAGGGACGAGGACCAACTCCTCATGGTGCCGAGCATAATCTGCAGCAGGTATGGGTGCAAGCACACAATCCTTGCGCAACACATGCCCTGTTAGCCAAGAAGGGGGTGCAGCAAGCACCGACCACGAGGGGTCCAATCCAGTAAACAATGGATCACAATTGATGAAAGCCACCCTCCCAATGGTTCGGGTCCAGGTAGCCGTCATGATTTCACCTCATTCTGTGGCCATCGTGAGTCCACGGCGCTTTGGGACGGGGGGAGGAACAAATCGAGTGAAGGTGGTGTAGTCTGAATTTCGCTCCCACGGTTCTGCGCCCGCATCCTCGATAAGCCTCGACATCCTTCGCTTGTCGGCGTCCAACGGGGCCGTTGAACCGGCCAAGTGCATGATGGATTCCTTGTGAACCGTCCCGTCGATGTCGTCCGCTCCAAACCGAAGCGCAAGCTCCCCTAGCCCGTCACCCACGTTCATTCTGTAGGCCTTGATGTGGGGGATGCTGTCGAGCATGAGCCGGGAAACGGCGATGGTCCGTAGGACTTCAGCGCCCGTGGCCAACTGTGCTTCAGGCAGGCGTGTGTCATCGGGGAGGAAAGGGTACGGGACAAAGCACTGGAAGCCACCCGTGCGGTCGGCGACCTCACGGAGCCGCAGCATGTGAATCACGCGCTGTTCCAAGGTTTCAACGGTTCCGAAGAGCATCGTACAGTTGCTGACATGCCCCAATTGGTGAACCGTGGCGTGAATGTCGAGGTATTCTTGGCTGCTTTCTTTTCCGTTGCAAATGACGGCTCGAACACCGTCGTCGAGAATTTCAGCCCCGCCACCGGGAAGTTGATCGAGGCCTGCGTCAAACAACCGTTCGAGCGTTTCCTCTACGGAAAGATCTGATTGCTTCGCCAAGTGTTTGACCTCAACGGCCGTCAGGGCCTTGATGGACACATGAGGGAAGGCCGCTTTGGCCGCAGCGAACATCGACTCGTAGGTCGTCACGTCCCAATCGGGATGGAGTCCTCCGACGGAGTGGACTTCAGTGACGTGATCTGCATATCGACCCAAATCCTCGACGTAAGCTTCGGTGCTGAAGGCGTAGGCATCGTCCTGACGTTTCGAGCGACGGAACGCACAGAACCTGCAGGCGAGGGCGCAAACGTTGGTCGGGTTGATGTGGACGTTGTGGTTGAAGAAAGCCCGACGGCCGTAGCGTGCTTCCTTGGCAAGGTGGGCAAGACGCCCCAGTTCAGGTAAATCCGGATGGCTGTACATCAGAAGGCCATGTTGGAGGTCGAGACGTCCGCCTTCGAGAAGGGTGGTGACCACGGGTAACAGGGCTTCACTCCACGATTCGCTGGCGATGGAATCAGAAAAGTGCTCACGCCATTCTGGGTTGCAGCCAGCCAAGCGATGCTCCGCCCGGACCGCGCCCATGCGATTTTCTCCGGCCCGGAACCTTTCAAGGTGGTGTTTACGCCCTATCGGTCTTGGTCAGGGCAAGCCGTATGATTTTCCTAAATTCATCCATCACCAAAACGGTGGAAGCAACAAGGACGACCACCAGCCAATCTTGGGACTCAAGCGCCGTGGTCTTCAACAAATCTCCCACCACGACATCGCCGAATGGTAGAGGCAGTCCAGCGCCTTGAACAAAGATCAACAAAAGGCCCATGGAAATCATGGTGGCGTAGTTGATCGCCCGATTCGAAAACACGCCCAGGTCAAACACGATGGAACGGTTCCCAGACCTGCAATTGAGCACGTTGAACAACTGGTACACGATGAAGACCGAGAACGCCATGGTCCTCGATTCCCGGAGTTCCTGATCCCAAGCATCGAACAATGCTCCACCGCCGGCCTCTTCCTGTTCAAGGCAAGTGGCCACGTCGAAACCAGGCCCCATGCCTTGGCATGGACCGGTGATGACTTCGCCCCCAGCGAGGCCAAAGACGATCATGGTGCCCGTGACCATGACCGCGCCCAGGAACAAAATGAGGGTGATGTCTTGGAGGTTGGGCAGCGGTTCTCCCACGGGTCGAGGGGGTCGGTCCATGACTTCTCCATGGCGCTTTTCCATGCCCAAAGCGACCGCTGGCGGTCCGTCCATGAGGATGTTGATCACCAAGATTTGCGTGGCAGTGAGGGGCAATTCCCAACCAAGAACAAGGGTGCTGACAAACAACAGCAGCACAGCGGCAACGTTGGTTGAAATTTGATAGCGGACAAAGTTCCGAATGTTGGAATAGATCTTGCGGCCTTCCTCGACGGCCTGAACGATGTTGGCAAAATTGTCATCCTGAAGGATCATGTCTGCTGCATCCTTCGCGACGTCCGTTCCAGCAATGCCCATGGCCACACCAATGTTGGCTTGGGCGAGCGCTGGTGCATCGTTGACGCCGTCGCCGGTCATGGCCACAACATGGCCTTTCTCTTGAAGCGCGGTCACAATGCGCATTTTGTCCAACGGAGTGACCCGTGAGTAGATGCTTGCGCCTTCAACGCGCCCAAGAAGATCTTCATCCGCCATGTCGCGAAGTTCACGGCCACCGATCGACCCACCGTCATCACAACCCAAGTCATGAGCAATCGCTTCAGCGGTGGCCCGTTGGTCACCGGTGATCATCTTCACATCGATGCCTGCACGGTGGCACATCGCGATGGCTTCGGCCACTTCTGCACGGGGTGGGTCGATGATTCCCACTGATCCGAGCAGTGTCAAATCATGCTCGAGCGAAACCTCGGGATCCAAGGGGTCATCATTCGAAAGTTTGCGTGCGGCAAACGTGATGACGCGCATCGCACGGTCAGCAAGAAGGCCGACCCTGCTCCTGTAATCCAGGGCTTCCTGCTCGTCGAAAACAACCTCGTTGTTTCCTTCAAACCGTTGGGTGCAAAGCGGCAAGACGGACGATGTTGCTCCTTTCACGAAGAGCCAAAGCTCGCCTTCGTATTCATGGACAGTTGACATTCGCTTTCGAACGCTATCGAACACTTGTTCGTGCATGCGAGGGTGAAGGGATGCAAATTTTGTCACGTCGCCGTTGAGTTTCCAACCGGCCACGGCACATGCTGCGTCCGTTGGATCACCGATGGCCGACCAAATTCCGTCTTCCTCTTGGACCACAGCATTGTGCGAAAGAGAAAGGCCAGCAGCAAGGAGTCTGAACGATTTTTCCCGCTGGAGCTCAGCCATTGTGTCCTCATCGAGCGAAGTTGAATCGCGCTCAAGGGAGCCTGTGGGTTTGTACCCCTCGCCACCGACTTCGAAGGTTTCAACAAACGTCGCCAACGCCTTCACCGTCATTTGGTTCGTGGTCAATGTTCCTGTTTTATCCGAGCAGATTACGGTGGTCGAGCCAAGTGTTTCGACGGCTTTCATTTGCCGAATGATGGCACGGTGTCGGGCCATGTTTCGCATGCCGAGGGACAACGTGATCACGAGGATGATCGGTAGCCCCTCTGGAACGATGGCGACGAAGATGGCAATGGCCACAATGAACTGGTCAACGACCACGGAGAAGAGGTCGCCCTGCCCGTCGATGATCGCCTTACCAAGTTCAACACCAACAATGACGACAGCGACGAGCAGCGCGATAAATCCGAGAAATCGGCCCAAAGATTCGAGTTTCAATTCGAGCGGCGTTTTCGGTGGCTCTGCCTCTTGGATGTCCGTGGCAATTCGACCGAGTTGGGTTTCCATACCGATGCTGACAACCAGCCCTTGACCTCGGCCTGTTGCAACCGTCGTTCCCATGTAGGCCATGTTGTCCCGGTCGGCCAAAAGCAGGTCTTCAGCAAGGGAATCAGCACCCTTCTTCCGAGGAACCGATTCACCCGTCAAGGCAGATTCATCAACTGTGAATTGCATCACGCTGATGAGTCTGACATCGGCCGGGACCTTTTGCCCCTCTTCGAGACGAACGAGATCACCGGGCAGGAGCATGTCGGTTGGAATTTCGATGTCTCGTCCTTCCCTTACGACAACGCATTGGCTGATAGCACTGGATTTCAGCCGTTCAACGGCCTCCTCTGCTTTTCCCTCTTGCCAAAAGCCAAACGCAGCATTGGCGGTCAGGACAATGAAGATGAAAATCGCGTCCCCAGGCTTGTCAGGATGGATCGCCAGTGCGATCAACGCCGCACCAATCAACAGGAAGTTGAGGGGATCGTTGTATTGATTGATGAACCGAAGCCAAGCAGGGACTGTGGGTTTTGAGGTCAGTCGGTTGAATCCATACCGTTCGCGGAGGTCGAAAACCTGGGTTTCTCCAAGGCCGTCAGGGCCGGTTTCCAATTGCTCGGAGACCCGTTCCGTTTCCAAGGCATGCCAAGGTATACCTTCCCCCCTTTGGGGGTGGTCCGCGGGAACCATGTTTCACTCCGAGGAAACGGACCACCCATGAAGATGATGGTCGAACCGGGTTCCGATGCTTTGACGACGAAAGGACGATTCGGGGTGACGTGAGCGCCGCTGAGGACCCCTACATCTCACCCGATGTCACCGTGCCAGAGCTGACGCTCCGCGTGCTTGGCGTCGGCATCGTCTTGGGTGTTTTGATGACCGCCGCCAACGCCTATCTTGGTCTGTATGCGGGCATGACGGTTTCCGCCAGCATCCCTGCTGCGGTGATGTCGATGATCATCCTCCGCTTGATGTTCAATGACGTGACGATCCTTGAGAACAACAGCGTACAAACCATGGCCAGTGCTGGCGAAAGCCTTGCTGCGGGTGTCATTTTCACCGTCCCTGCGTTCCTTGTGGTCGGGTTGTGGACGGACATCAACTGGGGCATTACCTTGGCCATCGCGCTGTTGGGCGGATGGCTTGGAACGATGTTCACCATCGCCCTCCGCCGGTTGTTCATCGTCGAGGAAGCTCTGCCGTATCCCGAAGGTGTTGCATGCCGTGAAGTCCTCGTTGCAGGTGAAGAGGGTGGCGACGGCATGGTCGCCATCCTCTACGCCCTTGCCATTGGCGCCCTTTACGGGTTCGTGGTCAAGGTCATGGCTGCAGTCCACCATGCGGTTGAAGGTGCAGTCAACTTCCTTGGAACCCGTTTGTATGCTGGAGCAGACCTCTCTGTGGCTTTATTTTCTGTTGGTTTCATCGTTGGATTGCGCATTGCGTCCTTCATCTTCCTCGGTGGTGTGATCGGCTTTGGTATTTTGACGCCGGTCTACGGCCTGATCTACGGATGGCCTGCCGGTGACTTGGCCGCTGGCTTCACGTCCATCTTCCTCAGTCAAATCCGTTACATCGGTGTCGGAGCCATGGTCGTGGGTGGTGTTCACACCCTGTGGACGATGAGGAACACGATCGTGGAAGGCCTGTCTGGAGCCTTCAAAGCCGGCGATGGAGAAGCAGAACAATTGCTTCGAACCGAACAAGACATCCCGCTTCGGTACGTGGCCATGGTCGTGGGCGTCTTGGTCATCTTGACCTTCCTGTTTTACTGGCAAACGACCGGGTCGCTGGTCCTCGCTCTTGCAGGCGCGCTCTTCCTTGCCATGGTGGCCTTTTTCTTCAGCGC
>DUIU01000112.1 GCA_013330155.1 Candidatus Poseidonia sp.
GGGTGGGACCCTGGGGGGGGGGAGGGGGTCCAGCCGCTGAGGCTGGCGAGGGCATTGAGGTTGGAATCGAAGGAGCAGCCGCGACGGCACCGTATGTAGCCGCCAAACTGTCTTCGTAGCCATCTTCGCCCCAGTTAGCGTACTCGTCTTCCTCTTCCTCGGTGTTGAGAATGGAGAGGAGTACAATCACGCCGCCGACGAGGATCAAGATGAATACACCCCAAAGGGCGATGACCTCAAGTTGGAAACCGGATTCATCCGACGTAGCCTCGACGTTGGAATCCAAGCGAACGAGGGTGACCTCCAACACTGCGTTAGCGGCATCGCTCACCGTTTCTGAGCGAGCCCAGACGGTCAGGTTCACCGTGAGTGAGTCGCCGTTGAGGTTCTTGAGTGAGGTTTCGGTGACATCAACTGTGATGGTGATTTCTTTGGTTTCCCCGGTGGCCAGAGTGAAGTCTTTGTCCAGTCGGGCAATGGACGAACTGAACCAATTGTTTCCTTCGCTTGCATCGAGGTCCATCACGACACGCTGACCTGTTGTGTATTGATTGACAATACGAACGGTCACCTCGTACTCGCCTTCCTCAACCACTTCGAGCGGCGGGATGGCGAAGATACGGAGCCAATCCTGTGAGCCAACCAAATAGACGGCCTCACCTGTGGCACTGATGCTGCCGTCTGAGGTGCTGGTGGCAATGACTTGGAGGGGCAGGCTTCCTTCGGTGCCCTCCACAAAGGAAAATTCAACCGAAACGTTGTAGCTTGCTCCGATGTCAATTTCTGGCGTGTTGCCGCTGATGAGGTTGGTGAAAGCGGCGTTCATGCCAGTTGGTGCGTTCAACGTCATGGCAAAGCTGTCTGGATTGTTTCCATCGTTGCGGACTTCAAAGGACATCGTTTGGGGAAGGTCGCCCGGAATGTAGGATTGACCTGTTTCTTCATCGGAAACAAAGACGGCGGCCGTTTCAAGGATCTCAATGATGAGTTCAATGGAGTCATACACCGTTTCGTCGTCTACGCTTGTCGCCGTGACGGTCACAGAATAGAATCCGGGGCTAAGTCCGATGGGCATGGCCAGTTGGACCACAATTGTGGACTCGCCATCCCATGCATCCAAAACTGGAGACTGGTCTGACGGGAGCGAGGCTTGCAAGCGCCAGTTGCTTTGACCGATGCTCAGATTGTATTGCTCATCGTCGTTGCCAAGGTTGAACAGGTCAAGGTAGAGGGCTTTGGAAATGCCATTGGCAGCGCCGGAGAAGGTGTTTTCTTCAGCCACAATTTCCACATGACGGAGAACTGGGACCTCGATGTTTCGAACCAACACATCCGTACCAAAGAGTGCCGTGCTGCATGACGGGCAAGTAGCACGGAGGTTGAAGGAGACCGTCCCAGGATTGGCCAATTCAGGTGAGGAGAGGTTCAACACCAAATCCACACGTTCACCCTTGTAGAGCGTGAGGGGGTTGGATTGAATGACTCCAGTGTCGTTCTGAATGAGTCCAACCCAACCAGAATTGTCGGAAAAGGTCGTAGCGAGGTTGAACGCAGCATCTCGGTTTCCTGTGTTTTGAAGTCGGAAATTCACCAGCCCATAATCATCGGGCCCTATGGTCGCTGCGAAGAGCGGGACGGTAGAGGTCAACGCCACGCTGAACTGTTCGCTGACAGCCAAATCCATGCCGATGCGGGCTTTTTCTCCAAGTTGAGCACTGCTGGCATCGGTGAGCCAGAGGTTCCAATCTTGTTGTTGCACCTCGGCCCCTGCGGGGACGGTCAAGTTGGCCCAAAACTCGATCGTTTTACCGGCACCGAGCGGTGGCATGATGACGTTTGTTCCGTGGCTGCTGCTGCCTTCAATGTCCATTCGGATGATGGGGAAAGGCACCATCCATGAGTCGTTGGTGACGTTGGTCTGAAGACGGATGGTGGCTGGGGCGTAGCCGTTATTGGTCAAGGTACAGTAGAGGTTCGCCATTTGATTTGGAGCGACGGTGTAGCCGTTAAGCGGGTTGTCGCACTGCATGTCGACGGTGTAGTCGGTGACACGGCTAACACCAAAGTGAACGAAATCATCAACGTGGAAACCTTCGCTGGCGACACTGCTGTCAGAAGTGAACAAGACACTGAACGTGTAGGAACTGCCACCGAGGAACACCTCTGGGTTGGCGAGGTTGGGAATTTGTTCCCACGTCACTTGTGGGTCCCACGAGAGGTTGGTCCACTGGCCTGGAGCAGCGCTGGGGTTTCCTTGGGAGATGTCCCATGAGACGGATTCAAAATTATCTTGAAGATTGCCTGAGCCTCGCCAAAGTTCCATGGAGACCGAATCGCCAGCCGCCATGCTCCCCCATGCTTGGAGGTGGAACTGGCTGGAAACGAATTCGTTGGAGTAGAACAAAATTCGGCAGATACCCACGCCGTAGACGTTCTGGGTCAGTCCGGTGTCGGGTGTGTCGGTATCGCACGTGTTGGAGGTGGCAACACGAGCATGAACGAGCCTCGTTGCTTCGGCGTTTGAGGGGTAGTTACTTCCCGGGGAAGAATGACGCCAGTGATCGTTTCCTTTGGCACTGCTCGTGGACTCCGTTTGCCAGGAACCCTGAGACTGTGCATCTCCTCCTGCAGCCGGGTACTTGCCCGAGAAGAAGGTTGGATTGCCGTTGACCGCTGGGGATTCCATCGAAAGGGCATTCACGGCGACTGGGACGGTCTTGTCGCGCTGGTCATTGGTGTTCTTGTCGTCGTCGGCAAAGTTCACGGTGGCACGAATGATGAGACCGCCGGACAAATCGTTGGTCGTGGTGTTAAGGATGGAGTGAGCAGCCGAAGGCGTCCATTCGATGACCTGGTTGAAGGATTGGCCTCCTGTCAGCGGATTGGTGGTAAAATCAAACGATTCCATCACGAAACCAACGGGGTGAACAATGTCCACAGAAACCGGTGCAGCATCGCCGATACCTGAGGCCCCAAAGCGCTGCACTGAAACCGTAATCTCAATCTCATCGTCCTGGAAGATGTAATCCATGACCGTCCCGTCGGATTGCACCCATTGGTCGGCAGGAGCCGTGGCGTTTCCAACCGTGATGGATTTCACGGTGAAATCGTCGTTTGTTCCGCCGCGCCCGGAGGCGGCTTCGGCAGGAACGACCAAATTCATAGCAAGCGTTTGCATCAAGAGCAGCATAACAATGGTGAAGGGCATCATTCGGCGCATGGACATCAGCAAACTTGCCCAACACGATTGAGCATAAGAAGGTCGCCTTCTGATGGGCTATGCAAACAGGCCAAAAATCATGGTTTGTCAGAGGATTCTACATCAAATCCTCGAATCACCGGCTCGTTATGCGAGGGCGGCTGGGTTGCCTCAGTGGGTGGTGAAGCAGAAGGGCTCGAAAGGAGAGCATCAATGTCCAAATCATCAACCATCGAAGGGCTATCTTGGACCGACTCCGGTGGAGATTGGGGTTGTTGAACCGCGGGAATCATCACGTGTTGAATCATGGCAGGTGCGTAGGTGGGAGCGGCTTGGGTTGATTGGGACTGAGCCACTTCAGCGGCCAATTGATTCAACCCTGCAGAGAGTGAATCCAACTGTTCCTGCGTATCCTCGTCGATTCGAGACGAGCTGGGACGCATCCATGCCGGTGGTTCACCTGCGCCCCCTCCAAGAACCGCCAAGGTGGTAAAGGCCGCCATTGGCATGACGGCCAGCGCCGTAATGAGATTCAAAAACGAGGTCTCAGGAGTCGTACCTGCCGAAATCAGCGACTCAAACAATTGCTTCTCAAAGGCAATGTTGAGGGCCACATCTTCGCCAAGGACACGCTGAACAATGTAGGATGAGAGTTGACCCATCGACCATAGCAAGAAGATAGGAAAGGCCCAAGAGATCCTTAACGTATTTCCTAGGAATTTTCTTCCGAGGGAAGCCAGCGTAATGTAGCGGCGGGCAAATCCCGGGAAAATTCGAATGGAGATGTAAAGGCACATCACGTACAAAAGCAACGCCATTTCGAGCTGTCGGTTTTGATGGACCACACCTTCTGGAAACAATAACACCAACGAAAGAGGAATGGTCGCCAGCATGACCTGAAATGGAATGGCGAGCAAAACAAGAGAACCCCGTATGGTCCAAAGAGCATGGCCTGCAGCAAACCGATCGTAAACCAGCGTCGAGAGTTGCCCATGAGCAGAAGAGGCGTAGTTTTGGCGAGCCGTAAATTGGTGGACCTTACTCCCTTTGTGGCGAGTCAACCCTAAGGCGAGTCGC
>DUIU01000074.1 GCA_013330155.1 Candidatus Poseidonia sp.
TGTTGATTCTCCTCGGCGAGTTGATTCCACTACGGTAGAAGCGGTTGATTCATGGCCTGAAATTATTTTTTCCCGTGACCCTCGACGGGGAACAAGCCTCATTGCCCCCAGGGGGCTATCCCCCGTCTTGTTTGGACTTCGGGCGACGGCAGAACAGGCGGCAAAAAAGGCATGCCACCTTCTTGTCCATAGTGAGGAAACCGAGCCTGTTCAGGGATGGCGAGTGTTCCAAACGAATCAAGCCTCTGGCGACCATCTCGGCGATAATTGGCTGCTGGAAGTGCGAGATGTCTCCATCGACCCTGTCCGAAAGCATGCCCACATCATAACCAATGGACCAGATGTCCTCTGCTATGCCGAAGGTGGTCCAGTGAATGCGCTTGCCCGATGGGTGAAGGAGGGTGATGTGATTGAGGTGGCCGGTTTGGTTGACCACGATGAGCAACTTCACGCCGAACGCCTCAAACTCAAATCATGGGTGCCAAGAAGCCGTCAACGACCGTTATGTCCTGAATGTTTGATTCGAATGAAAAGCATGGGCGCCGGCCAAGGCATTCGGTGTCCTAAGTGCAAACGGCGGGAGCCGGATGAATGGATCGACCTCCCTGGCTCTCCTCCCTTCACGACATGGGTTGAGCCTCCAGTTGATGCTCGGCGACATCTCGCGCGTCCGTTGGAATGGGAAGACATGTCTCGTCTCGATGTAAACCTCCCAAACGATGAAGAACAAAGCACATCATGAATGACACATGGAGCCAGATACGACCAAGAACATTGCTTATGCAGTCATGGGGTTGACCCTTTTGGTGATGATTTGGTTTATCACGCAACGTGCCCGAGAGAACCGCTCGTCGATGCTTGAATCATCCGCTCCAAAAGTCGCCGGTGAAGATGAGATGGAGGGCGGGGCACGAAATCCACAACAATTTGAGGAACCCGATGAGGATGCGCTTGAGGAAATGGCCAAGCTCCTCGGTGAAGATGAAGAATCAGACGACGAAGCCTGAATCTTCAATTTTCAAGTCAACCAGTTCTCCATCGCGGTCAAGGGTTCGTTGAGCCCCGTTTTTTCCTCGCCACAAGCGCCATGGAGCAAATCCTTTCTTTTGCATGGCTTCTGCCGACCGAGCCACAATTGGGTCCTTGCTTGTCCCACTGGCGTCAACACTGCCCTTTGAAATCAACAGTACCGTGATGGTGTTTGGACACTCTGTGGCAACTCGTTCAATGTGTTGGAGTCGGTCAGCGGGGAGGCGCCCACTGGATGGACACCAATCGTCCATCACGACCAGTCCGACACTGGGCAATGAGGTCGCCGCTTCCAATAAAGCATCTACTGCACGGTCGAACCTTCCTCCAAAGTTCATGGCGTGGAAGCGAGAACTTTCCACCAGCGATAGATGCTCAAACAATTGAGAAAACCGAGCCGGATCGGGCATATCAACCGAGGCCCACAACACGCGCTTTCCCTGGTTGATGACGTCGGCTGCAAGATGTAATCCAAGCGTCGTGCCGCCCGTACTGCCTTCAACCGCCAAGTGGATTCGGTCGCCATCCAAGCCCAAATCATAGCGTTCCATGGGTGAAAGGTGGTGGCATCGGTGAATGAGGGTTCCGGCTTCTTCATTCTTCGCAAGGGCTATGACCTCCAGCCCCCTCGTCTTGCCATGAGTGGCGAAGTTCGAAAGGGTGAGCGCAT
Organism: Candidatus Poseidonia sp.; assembly: GCA_013330155.1. Lineage (GTDB taxonomy): Archaea > Thermoplasmatota > Poseidoniia > Poseidoniales > Poseidoniaceae > Poseidonia > Poseidonia sp8339u. The sequence continues at coordinate 1,700 of DUIU01000074.1, forward strand.
CCCAAGACGGGAGGCTCCACCGTTTGAAGAAGTGAACAGTTTCCGGGAAGCCATTGCCCGCGATGGGTTCATCGGTACGGCCCTTGATGACAAGAATCAATACGGGCCCGTCGCCATGACGGTCCTCCTGATCATCGTGGCCGCCATCACCGGGACGGTCATCCGACTGCTCGGTTGAATTCAGCCTCTCGACGCTTCAGCAACGGGAAACATCAAACCCTAGTTGATGGACTCCATGCTTCATGAGTGAAGGCTCGGTCAACGTTGAAAGCAGGACATCCTCACAAGACAAACGTTGGACCATCATGGCGGCGCTTCTCGGTACCAACACGGCATTGATGCTTTTCCAGGGCATCGAGCAAGCCAAAGACCCTAACCGCATCCGTGAAATTGCTTTGGCTATCATCGCTGCTGCCCTGCCCTTTCAAGCGATTTACTTTCTAATCTACACCTTTTTGCTCGAGCATAAACCGCATCTTCCGCCTGAGCGCATCCATAAACTTGGCTTGGCTTCAGCGGTATGTCACATGGTATCGTATGCTTCGCTTGTTGGTGTGGCCATGATGTGGTACAACCTCTCCTCATGGGTTGGGTTATCATTCGTAGTTTCGTCTATTCTAGCCCTTTTCCTCATTCGAAACGTGATGGCTCCGGTTGAACCACTGGATGGTGATGAATCCACTTCACCAAGGTCGGCTTCATAGGGCTCAGTGGGAAGGTTGATGAAGCGAGGCGCATGCCTTGATTCATGGCGTTCTGTCCGTTGGATTACCGTTATGGCTGCGAAGATTTCAAGCGTATTTGGTCCGAACTTGGACGCCATGAGCGTCAATTGGAGGTTGAGCGCGCCTTAATTTGGGCGCACTGGCAATTGGGTCGAGTCACCGAGGAAGACTACAACGCTGTTGCAGCCATCGCCAACCCTGAATCCGTCTCCAAAGATCGGGTCAGTGAAATCGAGGCTGAAACACGACACGACATTATGGCGCTAACGAAAGCCATGGCTGAAGCTGCCGGTGAAGCAGGTTGGTGCATTCATCTTGGAGCCACGTCCAACGATATTGTGGATACTGCGGTTGGTTTGCAACTCCGTGATAGCATTGTTCTCCTCCGTAAAATCCTCTGCCATCTGATCGAGGTTTGTGCCAACGTTGCAGAACGAGAGCGAGACACCGTCATGCTCGGCCGTACCCATGGTCAAGCTGCTGTCCCCATCACGTTTGGATTGAAGGCCGCCGTGTGGTTGGATGAACTTCGGCGTCAGTTGATTCGCCTTGACGAATCGGCTCCACGTGTTGCCGTGGGTAAGTTTCTCGGTGCTGTTGGTACAGGTGCCGCCCAAGGGGAACATGCCCGTGAGCTGCAACGGTTGATTTTGACTCATCTTGGCCTTGGTGTGCCCCTGGCGACCACGCAAGTAGTCGGACGCGACCGCTACGTAGAATACATGTCTTGGTTGGCCAATGTCGCTACGACGTGTGAGAAGATTCTCCAAGAAATTCGTAACCTTCAACGTTCAGAAATAGCAGAAGCAGGTGAAGGTTTTGATGTCAAAAAGCAGGTCGGATCCTCAACGATGGCGCACAAAAAGAATCCCATCAAGTCGGAAAACGCCTCGGGTTTGGCACGAATTGTTCGTTCATTTATCATTCCAACCTACGAAAACGCCCTCTTGTGGCACGAACGAGATTTGGCCAATTCCAGCAGCGAACGTTTCACCCTCTCACACGCTTCAGCATTGGCCGAAGACGTGATGGCCAAGACGGCCGATGTGTTGACGAACATGTGGGTCGATAAGGCTCGATGCTTGGCTAACATCCACTCGCAACGCGGTTTGGTGATGGCCGAGAAGGTCATGATCGAGCTGGTTGACCATGGTGTGCCGCGGGATGAAGCCCACGAAGTACTTCGTGAAGCCTCGTTCACCGCTCTCGCCAATGACGAGGAACTGATCGATGTTTGCAGTCGAACTCCAGCCATTTCAGCGGCCTTCTCAGCAGAGGAACTTGAATCGATGTTTGACCCGATGAACCATGTTGGTGTCTCAGGCGAAATTGTGGATGAATGCGTCGCTCTGGCTCGCCAAGCGATTCAGTGAATCTCGTAATGGCCTCGAACACCATCCCAGTGGGCCGTGCCTTCAATCATCAGGCGGTCATTGAGATGTGGACCGCCAACCACGAGGGTTTCGTATTCCCCTCCTTCTCCTTCAACATGGAACCTGTGGGTCTTGGCGAGACTTGCCAGTTCGTTGAAGCTGTCTGGTGTAAGCACGTGGCCCAACCATTTCTGCGTGAGCCCCTCTGCTGAAACTCCCGTCATCATGATTTCAAAACCGTGGTCGATCATGCCTTTGAGGTGGTTGTAGCCAGATTGGTGCCATAGCGGCGTCCAACTGTGTATTCCCAAACGTTCAGCCATTCGTTCCAACCGCGATTTTTGGTAATCTGAACGCAAAGCACCTGAGACAAACCCATCCAACTGTAGATGGCTTAAGGCCTCCTCGAGCGCTGCAATGTCGTCAGGTGTTTGGCCAATGGTTCGTACCTCAACCCACGGTATCCCAGCAGATTCGGCTTGGCGTTCAACGAGATGGGTGCTCGGGATTTGAAACATGGGTGAATCGTCATCGGTGATGATCACGGTGACCAGCGCCTCAATTGACCAACCCTTGCACATCGCCCACCACCATGCAGCAGCTGAGTCCTTCCCGCCGGAAGACAAGATGGCGACTCGCATGATGCTCGGAGGTATTGCTCCTTGATGAGGGTGTTCTCCTCGTAGGGTTGATACAGGACGGCCGTGAGGCCCCGATACTTCGGAGGAGACTCATGACATGCAACCCGCATGCTCATAAAGTGTCAACCGAACCAAGGAACTGAGGTAAGACCATGCAACCAAGTGGAAGAGGATACGATCACGGCATCACAACATTCAGCCCAGATGGACGACTGTTCCAAGTGGAGTACGCACGAGAGTCGGTGAAGCGTGGAACCACCACGGCTGCTCTGAAGTTCAAAGACGGCGTTGTCCTCGTTTGCGACAAGCGCATTATCAGCCGTCTCATCATCCCTGAATCCATCGAAAAGATGTTCAAAATCGACGGTCATGTCGGTATCGCAACTTCTGGTTTGGTCGCTGACGCACGCCAGCTTGTGGCTCGAGCCCGTGTTGAAGCACAAATCAATCGAATCACCTATGGCGCAACCGTCCCTGTTGATGTCTTGGTGAAGAAAATTTGTGATTTCAAGCAATCCTTCACCCAGTACGGGGGCTCCCGTCCGTTTGGTACAGCACTCCTCATGGGCGGTGTTGACGACAACGGAATCCATCTCTACGAAACCGCGCCTTCAGGCGCCTACCAATCCTACCACGCAGGAGCCATCGGCAGTGGACGGAACACCGTCATAGAATTCTTCGAAGACAACTGGAAAGAAAACATGACGTTGAATGCGGCCATGAAATTGGGACTCGAAGCCCTCCGTACGGCCAACGATGCTGAACTTAACCGAGAAGCCGTTGAAGTGACCGTTGTTGATTCAAACGGCTACCGAGTTCTTGACCGAGGCGAAGTGAACAAGCAAATTGACCGCCTCAAACCCCTCGAAGATTGAGGATAAGTTCAAGCGTAGTCCCACCTATGGTGTGGATAAGTGATTCTATGGTGAGTTTAGACAAGGCCGTGCTCGCCCGCTTAGAAAAAGGTGGGAAACGCTACGAAATTTTGGTCGACCCCGCCCTTGTGGAGGAGTTCAAAGAATCACCTGACGAGGTCGATATCAACGACTTCCTCGCCATGGATGAGGTCTTTCACGATGCGAGGGGTGGTGAGCGGCCGACTGCAGAAGCCATTGAGAAAGTCTTTGGTAGCCAAGACATTGTGGTCATTACAAGTACCATTTTGGAAAAAGGTTCCATTCAGCTCACGACAGCACAACGAAAACAGATGGTCGAAAACATGCGACAGCAGATCATTCATCGAATTCATTCAGAAGCGGTTGACCCCAAAACGAAATCACCGCACTCCAAAACGAGAATTGAACTTGCTTTGGATGAATCAAGGTATTCGGTTGACCCGTTCAAGCGTTTGGAGGAACAAGTCAAGGACGCTATTGCTAAACTGAAGCCTTTGATTCCACTTTCATTTGAAACGGTTAGGCTCGCTTTCAAAGTACCTGGTTCTGCCTATGGTTCAGTGTCTCAACTTCTCCGAACACACCAACAGAAAGAAGGTTGGTTGGAGGACGGTTCCTGGGCTTGTGTCATCGAATGTTCCGCAGGCATGAAAGGGGAAATCATCGGTCAAGTGATGCGAAGAAGTTCGGATGCCGAAGTGAAAGAACTGGGTTCGTGAACGCCGTGGCCTTAGGGTGGCCTTTATCATGGGTTGGCGAGTGGGCGGATTCGGAGAGAAAAGAATGTCCCAAGGTCAAGCCGGCGCCGAGCAGCGCCTAGTGACCCCGGGAATGGCCATTGGGCCATCCGCCGGGAAGCGAGCAGGCAGCGGAATCATCGCTGCTGGAGAATCATTCGTAGCCACTCAACTTGGTTGGCTACGTGAACGTAACAACACCGTATCGGTGGACCCAATCAATGCAGCCTACATGCCCCGCTCGGGTGATTTGGTCGTTGGCATCGTAGCCGAAGTCCGAAACAATTTGTGGTTCATGAACATCAATGGCTCGTTTCAGGGTTTGCTCCCCATGTCCCTCGCTCCTTGGAAAGTTGAGTTTGGAGCCGCTCGCCAACACATGGATGTTGGTGATGTTGTCCTTGCTCGAGTGCAAGAAGTTGATGAATGCCACAATGTGGTTCTTACCATGAAGGGCGTTGGCCTTCGCCGACTCAATCAAGGCGCCGTGGAATCCATTCCTGTGCAACACATCGACCGTGTCCGAGGAGAAAACAATGCTCTTCTAAAGCGAATGCGTGATGCATGCGATTGCCGCATCATGGTCGGTGAAAATGGACGTGTGTGGATCGATGGTTCTTCCGAAGGCATCGCATGGGCGCGAAAGGCGTTGCGTTGCGTTGTTGATGAAGGTCACAGCAAAGCGTTCGAAACAATTCTTTCTGAAATGGAAAACAAAACAAAAGGTGATGCATGATGGGTGGATATGGAGATGTACAATTGCTACGAGAAGACGGCACCCGTTTGGACGGCCGTAAAGTGGATGAAATGCGACCGGTTTCAATCGAAGCCGGTATTCTACCTGCGGCTGAAGGTTCAGCCATGGTGACTCACGGCCTCAACGTGGCCGTTGCTGCGGTCTACGGACCGATGGAAGCTCACCCCCGGAAGATACAACGTCAAGACCGCGCTGTTATCGATGTTCGATACAACATGGCTCCGTTCTCCACTTCTGACCGAATTCGACCAGGTTTCAACCGTCGTTCACGAGAGATCTCCAAGGTGACGGCCGAAGCTCTGGAATCGGTCGTTCTGGTTGAGCGCTACCCTCGCTCGAAGATTCGAGTTGAAATTGAGATCCTCGCTGCAGAAGCGGGTACTCGATGTGCTGGAATCACCGCCGCTGCAGTGGCTCTGGCTGATGCTGGCATTCCCATGCGGGACATGATTGTCGGTGTTGCTTCGGGAAAAATCGAGGACACGGTTGTCCTCGATTTGGATAAAGCCGAGGACAACTACGGTCAGGCTGACCTTCCGGTTGGTATCCTTCCAACCACGGGCGAGATTGCTTTCCTCCAAATGGATGGCGACTTGTCCCCCGATGAGTACAATCTCGCCATGGAGTACAACTTCAAGGCCGCCAAGGAAATCCATGAAATCATGGTTGATGCTCTTCAACGCCGCTACCAAGGAGGTGAGGCCTGATGGTAGAATTGGTGCCCGCTCTCTTGCGTCAAGAACTTGCCCGACTCGCTGAAGAAGGCAACCGAATTGACGACCGTGGACAATGGGATTCCCGAGATGTTTCATTGGAAACGGACTGCCTTTACAATGCCGAGGGATCGGCGAAGGTGGTCATGGGTGGAACTGTAGTCTACGCCGGAGTGAAATTTGAACTCCGCACACCATGGCCCGACCGCCCAACGCAAGGCTCCCTCATGTGTGGCGCCGAACTCCGACCTGTGGCTGGCCGCAAGTACGAGCCAGGCCCTCCATCTCCACAATCCATTGAATTGGGTCGTGTGGTTGACCGAGGCATCCGCGAATCCGGATGCATCGACATGGAAAGCCTCTGCATTGTTCCCGGCGAGAAAGTTTGGGGTGTCATGATTGACATTCACGTTATGTCTGACCAAGGCAACATCTTCGACGCCTGTGGGCTCGCAGCCATCGCAGCTCTTCGTACAGCGGTTGTTCCTGCTGAACGCTTTGATGTTGGTGAAGACCACACACTCCAAGTGAACGGCACCCCGATCATGGCCTCATTTACCCGTGTCGGTGGACGCTTCGTCCTTGATGCCAACGAACAGGAAGAACTCGGAGGCGATGAGCGCATTCACATCACTCTCGGAGACAAAGGTCATCTTCACTCTCTACAGAAGGGGCTAAAAGGAGTGTTCACTCCCGCCGAGTTTGCTGAGATCTTCGATGTGGCACAAAAGCGATGCGTGGAACTTCGAGAACTTGTAGCAGAAAAGGAGGGGAACTGATTGGCAAAGCGAACTCAGAAAGCTGGAGCAACGGCACGATTTGGAGCACG
>DUIU01000194.1:0-3578 GCA_013330155.1 Candidatus Poseidonia sp.
ATGGCCCAGATAGTCGCCATCAGTTTATCTGAGCACGAAGAACTCCTTGCGGTATCTCCAGGAGACTTGGCGTTGAGGGAGGCCTTGGCAGGCATCGATGGAGCGGTCTACACCGAAAACATGCATTGGGGGTATGTTTGGGATGCCCCACATAAAGTGGACATGACTTCCATTCCAACCTTAGGACTGGTTCACATCGATTCAAGCGAGCACTCGGCGGCAACACAAGCTATGTTTTACGACAACACGACGTACTTCATCGAACACAACATGCTTCACGCACTGACCTCTCCTTTGGGCACCATGCAGTGGACCTTGGCCACCTCACCTTACTGGGGGATTGAAGCGCAAGCCGACGGAGCAACGCTCTGGAGCCTCCAGCCGGATGGAAACGGCAAGGTCCTGCTCCTGGATGGCATCAATGAAGCCGACTGTCCTGCTTGTACCGTCCGGTTAGACCCTTGGAGGGACCACAAATTCAGGGACCCCATGGGGTTGGGAGAGGACCGCCCGTTTCTGCCTGAAGGCACCGATGGTTCATTGCGAATCGACGCACCCAGCAATGCAGTGGAGATGTGCCTAACCTACGAGATCATCGGGTCAACGGGTGGATTTTACCTCCAAGCCTCCAAAGGGCTCGAACGGCCTTACCATGGCCTACGCACGGATGCCGGATATCATCAGGCTTGTTTTGCTGTCGGAAATGGCAGCGATTTGACCGAAGTGGCCTTTGAATGGGACCGTGAATCGCCCGACCGGTGGCTCAATCCTTTGGGATTGTCTGGTCGGGACACGGTCTTGTTTGACCGAACCGGCGTCAAACTTCAATGGTTGACGTGGTCAACCGTGTAATGAACGGCAAATACCATGTGCAAGGAGGCTACCCCCTTCCCCATGGAACACCTCGTTGTTCTTCTCCCAGTGCTCAACGAAGAGTTGGGATTGGCGTGGGTATTGGAGCGAATCCCCTACACCAAACTCGAGGAGATGGGGTACAAGACAACCGTGTTGGTGATGGACGGCCATAGCACCGACGACACCTCTTCGGTGGCCGATAATTACGGAGTCATGTTCGTCGACCAAGACGACACGGGCAAAGGAAGTGCCATTCGACATGGTTTCCGTGAAGCCGTTCAACTTGAGGCGGACGCCGTCATCATGCTGGATGCTGACGGCACTTACGCTCCCGAAGAAATGACGGCGTTGCTAAAGGAACTGAACACGCACAGCGTCGTTATCGGCGACCGATTGAACGGACGAATTGCCCCTGAAGCAATGACGAGACTGAATTTCATTGGCAACCATCTTCTCACGTGGTTGGCGACTGCCTTGTTCAGTGCCACAACCTCTGACGTCTGTTCCGGCTACTGGGCCTTTCGTCGAGATGCCATTCACGCCCTTCAACTCAACAGCCAGTCTTTCGAAATTGAAGCCGAAATGTTCGCAAGCATGGTGCATCAAGGTGTGCAGTTTGGGTTTGTACCCATCAGCTACGGCCCCCGAATTGGCGAGGCAAAACTTGGCTCAACGTCGGATGGTTGGCGTATTATGCGTAAATTGATCACGCGACGAATCTTCCCTACACCGCTGTTGTAGACCTTTCCAAGCACTCAAATCCAACGAACCGTTCGGACTGTCATGCAACGGCTGAACGTCGCCGTGTTGGGCGCAGGTGGCCTCGTTGCTCAACGCCTCCAGCAGCGTCTTGCCAGCCATCCATGGTTTGAACTCGCGGCCGTGGCGGGTTCACCGCGCTACCTTGGCATGGCTTTGGACGATGTCCCGTGGGTGCTGGAGGATGAACGACCCTCGCTGCCACCTCTCAACGTGGTGGATGTTTCCAGCCCCAATGACGTACAAGCCTTGGCCAAAGAAGGCGTCTGCGTTGCGTTTTCTGCCCTGCCCAGCGAAGAAGCCCGACGCCTCGAACCGATGTGGGTCGAGGCAGGAATCACGGTTTTTTCAAACGCCAGTGCCTTTCGACGCAAAGATGGCGTCCCCTTTGTCATTCCCGAAATCAATCCGCGGGCTCTTGTCGAACAGAGCGCAGGCACGCTTCGCCACGCATGTGCCACCAATTGCACCTTGCTGCCTCTCATCCTTCCCCTCGCAGCCCTCAACGAAGCCTACGGTTTGGAAGGCTACACCATGCGCAGTGAACAGGGCCTCTCCGGAGGCGGTCAGGCCTACATGGAAGCAGCGCTCGCAGAAGGCAAGGTCAAACCAACCATTCCCGGAGAAGCCGAAAAGACGGAAGCCGAATTGCGTCATCTCCTCGGATGGCACGGAGAAGCGACTCTGGATTGCGGTCGAACCATGCGTCGCGACGGACACCATGTCTTCGTTGAGGCAACCTTTGCCGGCTCTATGGATGAAGAAGGGGTCGAGCAAGTGCTGTCCGCATGGTCCCACGACCGTCGCATGAGCCACCTACCAAGCGCCCCACACCAACCTCTGATGTTGGCTCCTACGATCGACGTGAAAGCTCATCTCTTCGCAGACGGAAACGGCTTCCCTCAATCGCCCAATCCGGCTACAGAACGTGCGGCTGGTATGGCCGTGGTGGTGGCGAACCTACGATGCCCACGCCCCAACACCGTCTCGTTTGAGGCTTTCAGTCACAACACGATTCGTGGTGCTGCCGGTGGTGTTGTCCTTCTTGCTGAGCTCGCCCATAGCATGGAACTGCTTTGAAGCAAAACGGTTCACCCGTAGGGTAAAAGGTCGGGACCGCCTCCTCCCAATGGGTGCCGAGATGGGAATAACCGCCATGATTCCGGACATGACCGTCGGTCAACTCATGAACGAAGCATCTGCTCGATGGGGCGAAATTTGGGACCCGCATGCAACCCGCATGACGTTGTTGATGCTGTGCCCACGCAAAGAACGGAAAATGATGGAACTCCATGGTGATATGATCGAACACGGACAACCTGTGATTTCCGTGTTTCACCGACCACGGGCCGAGGCTCATCTTCTGAAGGAGCAGGGATTTGACCCGCGTTCTGCCTCGTTCATGTTCGTCAACATCGCCACCGCAGACATGGGGCCATGGATGCAACAACTCATCAACAACGAGGGATGGTTGCGAAACTCCATCCAATTGGCGTCAACGCCTTTCTCGGTTGGCTTGCCGTCTCAGCGTCCGTTTGAAGCGGTGCAAACGCTCTGCTTCCGACATCCTTCGCTCTCTGCCCTAGAGCAGTACTTCCTTCCATTCCCGGCCGAATCGCTTCCAGGAAAATGCTTCGTTAGCCTGCCTCGGCGAGCAGCGGCTGAAATGGCACGTCAACAAGCGGAAGTGCTTGGCGTGGGACGACTGGAAAAACCTGCACCTCCTGAACCCGAACCGGTGGCACCACCCGCCCCAGTGCCCGCCCAACAACCGCGTGAAGCCCCGGCGGCGGAAGCCAAATCCGACGCTGCCCCGGAGTCTCCATCCAATGAGTCCCTCCCTGGTGAAGATGAGAACGCTGCAGCAGAACAAGCCGAGGTCCCTCTTCCTCCGGGAAGTACCTCAAAGGCCAGCCCTGAAGAGGAAAAAGAACGAGTCCCGCTCCCCAGTGCATCAGCGCCAC
>DUIU01000194.1:3941-4175 GCA_013330155.1 Candidatus Poseidonia sp.
TGCCAGAGGTGGTTGAAGAAGTGGTTGAAATCTCAGAAATCGAGGCCGAATTACGCGCCTTCTTCCAGGAACTCATCGATGCTGGCACAGAACCTTCCGAATTCATGGACGACCCACGATGGGAAGACATCAGTGAACGCGCCATTGCCGAGGGGCTGGAAACCTGGCCCATCTTGCTGCAGATGACGGCCATGGAGTGAGAAGGTCTAAATCAAACGCCGAAGAGCAACTTTT
>DUIU01000159.1:0-9318 GCA_013330155.1 Candidatus Poseidonia sp.
GAACTTGCACCTGCTTCACTCGAAAGCACTGTTCAAGACACGTCTGGCGCAAAAGCAAAAACGGCAAAGAATGTATTTGCGAAGATAGAAACAAAGGTTGCTCCAAAGCAAGATCGACGTCGAAGGCGACGCTTCGATAAGAAAGGCGGCGGCCGGCAAAAGCAAGAGAAAAAGCTCAACCGACAGAAGTATTTGGAATACAAGTACGCTGCAAAAGATATTCTCGACAACCCCAATGTACCTGAAGAACACCGTTCAAACGTCCTCGGTCAAGTATGGGCTAAAGGGGAACGGCAAGGTATTGATGAATGCCTTGAATACATTGAATCAAAGGAAGAAGAATTGATTTTGCCCGAGGATGTTGGCAATCAACTTCGAGACCTTATCAAGCGAATGACCACCAAGAGATGAGACCATGTCTGAAACTACCATTGAACAAAACGTTGTGGCGCGCGTCCACTATACTGGGACACTGCCTGACACGGGTGAAGTATTTGACAGCAGTGAAGGACGAGATCCACTCACCTACTTGGTTGGCCATGGTCAAATGATCCCTGGATTTGAGGAAGAGATGATGGGGGCTGGCCAAGGCGAGCGAAGGGAATTCACGCTTGAGCCAGAACGGGCATATGGCCATCCACTTCAAGAGTTAATCACAGAATTTCCAAGGGACCAATTTGCTCAAATTGAAGAGACTGGTGTTGAAATTGAAGTGGGCATGACATTGGTTGCTCAGACCTTCCAAGGCCCTGCACCTTTCATGGTGACGGCGGTTAAGGAGGACACCATTACGGCTGATTTCAACCATGCAATGGCCGGAAAAACCCTCTGCTTTTCAGTCGAAGTTGTCGAGGTCCGCCCTGCAACCGAAGAAGAAATTAGCCACGGTCATGCACACGGGCCAGGTGGCGCAGAACACTGAACAAGGCGAGTCTTGATGAAGTGCCGTGCCTTGTGCAGAACATGGCCAAGGAACGCAAGTCTGATTGGCACACCTTGAGTGGGCTCCCGCTACCCCTCTCTGCATCGTCTGAAGATGCATCCACTCCATTGGCTCCTGCTGGAGAAGCACCGTATACGAGGGGTATTCATTCAACCATGTACCGTTCGCGGTTGTGGACCATGAGGCAATACGCTGGATTTTCCAGTGCTGAAGCTACGAATGAGCGCTTCAAACTCTTGTTGGAACGTGGCCAAATGGGGCTTTCAGTGGCCTTTGACCTCCCAACCCAACTTGGTTTGGATGCCGATGATGAACTCTCTTACGGAGAGGTTGGGAAGGTTGGCGTCTCCATTTCTTCTGTTGAGGACATGAAACTTTTGTTTGACGGAATTCCATTGAGTCAAGTGAGCACATCAATGACCATCAACGCCCCCGCCATGGTCCTGTTGGCGATGTACATCGTTGCAGCCGAAGAGCAAGGTGCGAGCATGGCGGACCTGAAAGGCACCATCCAAAATGACATCTTGAAGGAATACATCGCCCGAGGCACCTATGTATTCCCGCCACAACAAAGCATGCGATTGATTACCGACATCTTCGAATTTTGCGCCGAACATGTTCCAAAGTGGAACACGATTTCGATTTCAGGTTATCACATCCGCGAAGCTGGTTCAACGGCCGTCCAGGAACTGGCCTTTACACTCGCCAATGCCTTGGCTTACGTCGAGGCGGCTGTTTCCAAAGGGATGGATATTGACACCTTTGCCCCGCGTCTTTCCTTCTTCTTCAACTGCCACAATGATTTCTTTGAAGAAATCAGCAAATTCCGTGCAGCCCGAACACTTTGGCATGATTTGATGGCTGACCGTTACAATCCACAAAATCCAAAATCGACCATGCTGCGTTTCCACACCCAGGTTGCTGGCGTGAGTTTGACGGCTCAACAACCACTCAACAACGTCGCCCGGGTCACCATCCAGGCACTCGCGGCCGTAATTGGCGGCACCCAAAGCCTCCACACCAATTCCTACGATGAAGCGCTTGGGCTTCCAACCGAAGCTTCTGCTACGGTAGCCTTGCGCACCCAGCAGATCATCGCTGAAGAATCGGGTGTTGCCGACACGGTTGACCCCATCGCAGGATCGTGGCACGTTGAACGACTCACCAAAACCATGTACGATGAATCCCTCAAATTGATCGAGACCATTGAACACAAAGGTGGTGCACTCTCAGCGATAGAGGAGGGATGGCAACAACAAGAAATTCACCTTTCAGCCTACCAATACTTGAATGATGTTGAGCAACAAAAGCGCAACATTGTCGGCGTGAATTACGGCGTGATGGATGAATTGGAGGGCATCCCTGTCATGAAGACCGATGCGGCCCTCGGGCAACGGCAGACTGAACGCTTGAATGACCTCAAGAAAAATCGTGAATCTTCCTCGGTTGCTCATGCATTATCAAAGATTGACATGGCGGCCAAAGATGGAACGAATCTCTTTCCGTTCGTGATTGAAGCGGTGAGGGCACGTGCAACCCTTGGAGAAATAATGGGTGTGCTCAAGGATGAATTCGGAACCTACACCGCACCGAGTGGATTTTGAGGTGGAAACATGAAATTTGGACCAATCCACATCGATCATATTGGCATAGCCACCCATCACCTCGACGACCATACTCCGTTTTGGAAACTCATCGGACTCATTCAAGGTGAACATGACGAAACCGTATCCGATCAAGGAGTAACAACTCGATTTTTTGCCACATCCCCGACCACTGAGGGGGCCTCAAGTGCAAAAATTGAACTCCTTGAACCAACAAGTGAGAACACCCCAATTGGCCGTTTTCTGGACAAAAGAGGGCCAGGGGTGCAACAGGTCTGCTTCTCGGTTGGTGATTTGAAGGGCCTGCTCAATCACCTAGCAGAGAATGGTATACGCCTCATTGATGAAGTCCCACGTTTGGGAGCCGGTGGCAAGATGATCGCCTTCGTACACCCATCCTCAACCGGTGGTGTTTTGGTTGAATTATCCCAATCCACCAATCTGAACTGATGCGAACACCTATAATCGTCCTCGTTCAATTTACGACTGATGAGAACCTGCATTGACCAATTGCTTGCCCTGCCTCACATTGATGCACCAAGGCTCAAAGGTGAAGTTCACTATTTGGCCGGTCGATTGGAGCAACTGCGAATGCAGCGCACCATATCAAACGAAGCATACTTGGACGCGGGTGCAATACAAGGCGCCATTGATTTGGTCGCCAACATGATTGATATGGGCGTTTCTCAAACCGAAATTCAAGAACATCTTCGCTCCACCCTTCATCGTGCAAACCGCATCGAAACCAAACACCCTGGTTTGAATTGGGCAGTGGAATCCGGTCGTGCGAGTTGACGCCACCATGCGTCCATCATTGCTCTCCGTCCGGGGCGCAACCAAGCGTTTCGGTGATGTCGTTGCTTTGGAAGCGATAGACCTTGACATCCATGAGGGGGAAATCGTCGGTCTAGTGGGCTCCAATGGTGCAGGAAAAACCACCTTGTTGCGTTTGTTATCAGGAGTTTACCGTCCGACAAATGGAAGGGTTGTGTTGGCTGATGGCTCCGATGTTGAACGTGCGAGAAGCAAATTAGGCGTCGTTCCAGAGAACACTGGATTGTACTCAAGATTGACGGCTTGGGAGAACATCCGCTATCATGCACGGATGCACGGCGTAAGCGATGAGGAAGCATGGAATCGGACCATGTATTTCGCACGGCATCTTGGGATGGTTGAGTCCCTTTCTCGCCATACCAAGGGTTTCTCAAGGGGAATGCGCCAAAAAACGGCATTGCTCCGAGCATTGGTCCATGCGCCATCTGTTCTCCTCCTCGATGAGCCAACAGCTGGATTGGATGTGACAAGCGCTCGAATTGTTCGTGAACTTGTTCGTCAGTTAGGCGATGAAGGTGGAACGGTCATTTATTCCACTCACCAGTTATCAGAAGCACAACGGGTGTGCAATCGAATCGTGATTATCCATAATGGTCAGGTCCGTGCGGATGGTACACCAGAGGCGTTATTGGAATCGACAGGCACGACGCATTTGGAAGAGGCCTACGTCGTCCTGACAAAAGATGTGGCGCGAACACGACAAGAGGATAGCAAGCCGCTTTCAAAATGGTCTTCATGGTGGCGTGGCATGTTTACGCCAAAAACCCCAGGAGGTGATGAAAGTGAGTAAACCGTTCTTGCGCGTCCGAACCATCGCAAAAAAGGAATTGGTAGAATTCGTTCGTGATTGGCGAACGATCCTTGCTATCCTTGTCATACCATTGTTGATGTTCCCTCTTTTGTTCATTTTGTTTCCACTCTTGCTGGCATCTGAAGCAGCAGAACTGGAGGCCATTGAGGTCGATATCGTGGTTCAATCCGACTCCATACCCGAGGAATTGGGCCTCCTCTTCGAGAATGCTACGTTGAATATCGTGTACGAACCCCTTCCTGATTTGGAATTTTTATCAACACCCGATGGAGACCAAGAGCGCCTTCGAAATGGTTCAGTTGATGCGATTCTTCGGCTACAAATGAACGACACAATCCTCGAATACGCCGTCCTCTATTTGTCCACCTCCGAACAAAGTCTCGAAGCCCGCAGTCGAACGTTTGAAGCCCTTGGTGCTTGGGAACAAAATGAAACCGTTCGCCGAATTGACGCTGCAGGCCTGGATGCCAATCAAACGCTCGACCCGCTGAGGTGGAATGGAGATATTGCCCAGAGCGATGTTGCCACTCAAGGTGAACAGGCTGGAATGGCATTGTCACTGTTTATTCCGTTGGTATTATCGGTTTGGACCTTCTCGTCGGCCATCCAACCTTCCATCGACATGACCGCTGGCGAACGAGAACGAGGCACATTGGAAGCCTTGCTTGGCTTACCGTGTTCACGAATGGAATTGTTGATGGGGAAATGGTTGGCGGTAGCCACCATTACAGGGGTTGGGGTTCTCCTTCAAGTCGCTGGACTGTTGTTTGCTATAGGGTATCTTGCCACTTCAGACATCATCTCTGCACCAAGTGTGTCCCTCACGGCACTTGCCTTCCTATGTCTTGCCGTTCTTCTTTTCGCCATCATGGTGGTGGCGTTTGAACTGGCTCTCGCCATGCGCTCCCATAGTGTCAAAGAAGCTGGTTCAATACTTGGACCAGCCGTGTTGATTATTCTGTTCCCTGCCTTGTTTACTCAAGTCATCAACCTCGATGGAATTGAGACCTTTTGGTTTGCCATCCCGGTCGTGAACGTCTTGCTTGCACTGCGTGAATTGCTGATGAATCGTATCGTCTATACACACGTAGCGGTGTGGTTGATCTCTTCTACGCTCTATGCCCTTGCTGCAGCTTACTATGCAGCTCGCCAATTCAAGCGAGAAGACATTGTCACAAGTTTGTCTTAAGCGCCAAAGGCCACAAGGGCCTCGCGGACAATGCCGACGATCAAATCAATTTCCTTTGATGTTATGTTGAAGTGAGGCGTAAATCGCAAGGCGTTCTGACCACCGTGAATCACTCCAAGACCTCTTCGTCGGCACCAAGGTTCAACCGCTTCCATGCCAACAACTGGGAATTGATTCGGTTCGAGTTCGGCACTACAGAGCAAACCTGTGCCCTGTACCTTCGTTATGACATGTGGAAACTCTTCTTGTAAAGCACTGAACTTTTCCACAAATTCGACACCACGCTCACGAATGTTGGTGCGTAGCTCTGGTGTAATTCCATCAAGAACGGCGACCGCGGTTTCAAGAGCACGTGGGTTGGTGGTCATGGTGTTGCCATAGATCCCGGTGACATAGAGGTCAGAAGCGCGTTTGTTCATCCCAAGAACAGATAGCGGGTACTGGCCAGCATTCATGGCTTTGGACCAGGTTTCCAAATCAGGTGCATCTGAGTCCTCGAATCCTTGGTAGTCAACGACGGAAAGCGTGCCCTGGCCGCGAATACCTGCCTGAATCGAATCAACCAGGAGCATGCTATCATGTTCAAGGGTCAAACGCCGAGCTGCATCGTAAAACTCTCGAGAAACGCATTGACCTGGGTTGCCTTCTCCTTGGACGGGTTCGATGGCCAACAATTCAATGAACACATTTTCTTTTGCAGCTTGGTCAAACGCTTGCTCAAGGGCAGCAACATCGTTGGCTGGAACAAGAATGAGGTTATCTCGGTTTTGAAAACTGGCCAGATATTGGTCGTATTTTCCTTTGCATGAATGCGACATTTGCGCAGGACGGTCCGTCCGTCCATGGAATCCTTGTTCAATCGCCATCATTTTGATGGATTTTCCTTCATGCTTTCCACCCGACTGCGTCATGATTTTTGCGTTTACGTCCGCAATCCGCAGGCTTACAGTTACAGATTCTGAGCCACTGTTCATGCAAATAAACTTCTCAAATGGACACCATCCCCGGGTGTGTCCGAGCTCACGCCGAAGGCGTTCATCCAATCGCTTCTGAGAAAATGAGGCCGTCATGACGTTGGCCATCACCCAATTATCGGACATCGACTGAATGACCCGTTCAGGACCATGCCCTGCCCCCAGCATACCGTAGCCTCCGTTGTCGTGAACGACGGCTCCATGAGAAGTGATGACCCATGGACCCCGTGCCCCCAAGGCCACATATGGATTCACAGTGGCGGGGTTGTAAAAATTCACGAAACCACTCTGAAGTTCCTCGATGAGCGTTTTTTCATTCGAACCTAGATAGAGATCCGGGTACTCTTGCGCCATCATTTGAAATCGCTGGTGTGCCTCTTCGATGGCTGATGCCAGCAAAGGGTCAGATTCGAGGAAAGAAGCAATCTCATCATCGCTCAACCCCGGTGTGTCGATGGGACCAACATTCGTGCGAATTTCTCGGAGTAATGTAACCGGGTCAACTGGAACACTGGTCTGCATGGATAGAAATCCCCCGAGGTATCCTTTGAACATTGGCACGGCAGGTAAATGAAAATGGCTGGTTTCCCTTTGAATATTCCCCCAGTATTCGCATACGAATACTTATACGGAGTTCACTCGAGGGTTGGATGTGCCCAAGGTATCATTGGATATGCCACTCGAACTGGTTGACGACATCAAATTGCATGTTGGAGATAACAAAAAGTTTGTGAGTTTGGCTGATGCGATTCGGACAGCATGCCGCAAAATGCTCGACCAATTGGATTCCATTGACCTTAGGCATGGAAGGGGTGGACCACAATGACAACCATTGACGAAGCGCATGATGCTGTCCGGACGCTGCTCGCCTACATTGAGGGTGAAGATGCCGTCAACAGGGAAGGGCTCCTGGACACGCCAAAGAGAGTGGTCGATTCTTGGTCGGAAATCTTTGCTGGATACAACATGGATGCTTCGGAACTCCTCGATTCTACGTTCAATGCCGAAGGTTATGATGGAATCGTCCTCTTGCGAGACATTGAATTTACATCCACCTGCGAACATCACCTTCAGCCGTTTCGCGGACGAGCCCACATCGCTTACATACCAGTAAAACGAATCGTTGGCATCAGTAAACTCGCTCGGATCCTTGAACTCCACGCCCGCCGGTTGCAAAACCAAGAGCGTATCACCCAAGGCATCGCTGAGGACCTCGAACGTGAACTCAAACCGCTTGGTTCAGCCGTCATCGTTGAAGCATCTCACGGTTGCATGCAGTGTCGAGGCGTGGCTAAGCAACAAGCGGTCATGACCACCTCCGCTATGCGAGGCGTGTTCTTTGACCGTCCAGAAGCTCGTACTGAACTCATGCAGTTGATCCAGCAACCCAAACTCTGAGGGAGAGAAATGGAATCGTTGGAATGCCATCGGGCGGGTGAAGAACCAGTCGACAATCCCAGTGATTTGGCTCAAACTTACAACATCGTAGAAATCTTTCATTCCGTACAGGGTGAAGGGTACAGGAGCGGAATACCACATGTCTTCATCCGATTTGGAGTCTGCAACTTGCGATGCGAATGGTGCGACACCAATTTTGATGAATATGAACAAATGACAGTCATTGACATCTTGGCTGACGTTCTTCAATATCCCTGCAAGAACATTATTTTCACGGGCGGTGAACCGATGTTAAACGACCTCTGGCCCCTTGCCCGTGTGTTAAAACGGCGAGGATATCACCTCTCGGTTGAATCCAATGGAACAATAGAGATTCCTGAGGGTTTGTTGGATTGGATTTGTATTTCACCAAAAGACCAGATGTACCCCCAAGTCTCGGTCAAACAAAGAACAGGAGATGAATTGAAATGCGTGTATGTTGGACAAGCCTTGTCCATGTATGACGGACTGAAGAGTGGGTTTGACCACTTGTTTTTACAGCCTTGTTATGATGAAAACGACAGCGTTGAGCAGAACGGGCGGACCTTTGCCCTCACCGAAGCCGTGGTAAAACGCCATCCTGATTGGCGACTGTCCCTCCAAACGCACAAATGGATGGGAATCTTGTAGGTGAATGGACAATGAAAGTAGCAGTTATGGCATTAAGCGGTGGAATGGATTCTTCCGCCCTCTTGCTCCACCTCCTACGTGAAGGTTACACCGTCACAGCCATCTCATTCAATTACGGTCAGAAACACGTGATTGAGTTGGACCGGGCGCGTTTGTTGGTCGAATATTTGAAGCAACATCAACTCAATGTAACTCACCATGTAGCGGACCTCACCTCTGCAACGGCGTTGTTTGAAAGCAACCTGCTCCAAGGTGGAGATGAAGTGCCAAAAGGGCACTATGAAGAAGACAACATGAAAGCAACCGTCGTACCAAACCGAAACGCCATGTTTGCTTCGCTTCTTTACGGAACGGCCCTCTCCATCGCAAATGCTCACGATACTGATGTTGAAGTTGTTCTAGGCGTACACAGTGGCGATCATGCCATCTACCCGGATTGCCGACCAGAATTCTACCGAGCCCTCGAGCATGCATTTGCCATAGGAAACTGGGACAGCGACCGAGTATCGTTCACACTTCCTTATCTCAACGAAGACAAAACCAGTATTCTTCGAGACGCCGAACGGTCATCCAAGCAACTCAACCTCCATTTTGACGAAGTATTCCGACGCACCATCACCTCCTACCAACCGGATGAACAAGGTCGCTCCGATGGAACAACCGGCTCGGATGTGGAACGAATTTTGGCCTTCCATGCCATCGGTCGTAAAGACCCGGTTGAGTACACGAACTCATGGGAGGAGGTTCTCGCCAATGCCCTCGAAATTGAGCGAAACCATCGCGACAAACTCTACCGAGAACGATTGACCGATCTTCAATACCATGTCACGAGGGAAGCGGGTACGGAACGTGCTTTTACAGGTGAGTATTGGAACGAAAAGCGCCCAGGCAACTAC
>DUIU01000159.1:9707-12165 GCA_013330155.1 Candidatus Poseidonia sp.
CACACCGAACATAAAGAAGCCAACATCCTGCGTATCGAAGACCGTTCCCATGGGATGCATCGAATTGAGGTTCGTTGTAGTCAATGTGATGCTCACCTCGGTCACGTGTTCAACGACGGACCGGCAGCTTACGGTGGAGAGCGATATTGCATCAATTCTGCCTCCCTTGAATTTGAAGAAGAGACAAGTGATGAATCATGACAACCACCATCCGAAGATACGTCGAAACCGATACTGGCCATCGTGTGCCAAATCACAAATCTAAATGCAAGCACCTCCATGGCCACCGTTATCGATTTGAGGCGGAGATTGAAGGTGATGTAGTGACCGTTGAAGGTGTATCGGATGAGGGAATGTTGATGGATTTTTCAGACATCAGCGCCATCCTCATGGAGCATGTTCACGACGTGATTGACCATGCCTTTGTCGTGTATGAGGGTGATGAAGAAGGACGAAGAGCATGTGAAATGATGGGAGAGGACCATCGAACGGTCGTCGTCCCATTCATTCCAACGGCAGAAAACCTCGCCAAATGGGCGTTTGACGCCGTTGCACCCCACATCAGTTCTACCTACGGTAATCGACTGAAATTGGTAGCGATGCATTGTCGAGAAACACCGAAATCAATAGCTACGTGGCGACCTTGATCACCGCAGTTTGCGTCGGTGTGCTTGTTTCCAACCCTCGTCGCCCTGAGCGAATTCAAGCGCGCTCGTAGCCTCCACAAATGCACCAATCATGCGTGTGGATTCCTCGGTAGTGGGTGCTCCTTTGAGAAGAGTACGCTTCAGCGTTTGTTCCACAGAGGAACGACGTTCTGGTGAACCACTGCTCGATGCCGCAAATTGTTCAATCGCCTTGACCAAAGCCTCACGTACCGCAGGTTCCAATGAAGTCTTCAGCGGTACAATATCGGGCAACCCAGGATCGGTTCCTTGGTGAAGACGTACACGGTTTCGATGGATTTCGTAGAGAATAGCGTTAACTGCGTGGCTCAAATTGGCAATAGGATAACCTTCCCATGTTGGCAAGGTGACGAAATAATCGCATTGTCCGAGTTCATCCGATGATAGGCCCTTCCCCTCCTCGCCGAAAACAATGGCGACGCGGCCACCGGTCTGTGTGAACCGGTCCACCATATCCCAAGGGTAGAGGTAATGGCGGAACAGCGTCTTATCGCCAACTTCACGCTTACCGGACGTGCCAACAACGACCGAACAATCTGCAGTCGCAGCTGGGATGTCAGGATGTATCGTCAACTCATCAAGCAAGCGTGAGGCATGTTTGGCACGTGCTTTTGTCTCGCCATCATCGATGGCACACTTGGGTTGAACGAGCCGCAACTCATCAAAGCCATAATTCAACATAACTCGGCATATTGCACCAAGGTTGCCAGGATGGCTGACCCCTGCCAAGACAACGATAACATCAAAATCACCAGATGGCAAAGGTATGTCTTGACGTTCACCCATTCCAACACCTCAATCCCGTTGTAAAAATTCAGCGATCCAACGCGGGTCGCATGATTGATAGAGAAAAAAGACAAATCCACCATGCTCTCGGTCTGGCATGACGAGTGACCGTTTTCTCAGGTTGTATTGTTGCCTTAGATGAAGGATGAGTTCCTCAAGAGGGCCTTGCTCATCGCCATGGACACTGACCGGTTGACGATCCCAGTCAACCCAAATCGGCAATGCAAACACCATCAATCGGTGCGGCGCTGTCGGTACCGTGTGACATAGCCTGCAATCCAATTGCGAAGCTTCTTTGAGTCTACATCGGTGAGTTGAGAAACCATGACTTTGTTGTGGTCAAAATCATCGGTGAATTTTTCACCGTGCTCTTCACAAAGACGGATGGCTCGTATTTTGATAAAACTTGGACGAATATTTCCCATGCATTTCACTCCTTCATTAGTTTGACTTCAACGGGGATGTCGGGTTCATCGTGACGAATGCACAACAAACGCACCTTGCGAGGAGGGTTTTCAATTCCACGCTTCCAGATGTGCTCGTTGACCTCTGGGTCAATGTACAGTTCTTCGTCCTCTCGAACTTTCAAGTGTCGGATGACCTGCTCACGGATGATTTGCATGGCTCGTGGAGCACGCTTGTAGCGCGTAATGTTCCATGCGTTTCGCAATGGAACAATGAGTTCAGATTCATTTGGTCGTACCATTCATCTCACCTCATCGTTGCAACTTGCTACGTCGCCATTGGTGTCGCTTGGGGTGCGATACCGTGTTTCGGTCGGTCTTGAGCATGACCCAAACAGGGACACGCCGATTCTGCTTTCCCGCCTTCAAAAGGCGTATTTTCTTTGCTGCTGGCTTATTCTTTGACATTTCGAGCACCTTCTCAGATTCTCCTTACGGACGCATTGCTGCGGCTCTTGGACAGTTGGGCGAGGATTTGCTTTAGGGAAGCATCACTCAGTGGAGTATTGATGGAGCCTTGCT
>DUIU01000159.1:12529-16481 GCA_013330155.1 Candidatus Poseidonia sp.
GCGAGTCGTGCCCGTGCATCAGGAGAAAGGTGGCGGCGGAGAACAGCATCGACATTGGCAGCCTGTGTGGCTTCCATCTGGGCTTTTTCCTCGGCCTCAAGTTGATTGACAGCTTGATGTTGAAGTTGATCTTGGATTTCTTTCATCCTGCGTGCTCGAAGAGCGGCCAATTCATCATCGTGATTGGCCGTCGTCATCGTAGACACTCTCTCACATCTCCGATTCAATACTTGCCCAAGCCAGGATATTGGTCCTCTGCTTCGCCGCGCACGGAGTGGGCGACGTTGTCAACGAGCTTTTGTCCGGCTGCCGTGATGCCTCGGCCGGAATAGAGGTCTTGCTTCATGAGGTTGCCTTTTTCGTCCTTCATTGGGACTTTTTGGTCGTTGCCGTATTCGTCTTTGACATAGACGAAATCACCGTAATCGTCCTTTTCGTAAAGTTGGACCGATTTCAGGTAAACCTGTTCAACAAGACCGGCGTCTTCGAGTTGTTGGAGTGCGGTGCGGATGATGTGCCTTGAAGCCACACCCGGCGTGTTCGGCATAACGCCGTTGTCCTTCTTGCCGCCAAATGCCTGAGCGAGTTGCGTGACACCGACTGGACCGTTGCGAGCGACCTTTCGAAGAATAGCCGCCGTGCGAAGTTGCCACCAATTTTCTTGGGTTGGCGGGCGCTCTCGGTCCACCGCTGTCTTGACATATTGACCCCAATCTGGCATTGAAACAGCCTTTTGGTCAGCCATTGCTGTGGCCAATGCAGGGTTGAAAATATCGGCGGGGATATCGTAAACGGTCGTCATCGTGATACACCAAGCAACATGGCGACCGTCCGCCCCTATATGAAAACAGCGGGTCAAGCACTCGTTCAGCACGGTCAGAAAAGCCTTCGGAAACCAGTGGCATACAAGGCTTCTAAAAGACCCGATTCTTGGTCGTGAGCGATGAAGAAGGCCTTGGCTCAAAATCCCAACCTTCTCAGGACCCTTATCGGGCTCTCACTGACGCTGATTTTCATGCTCTCATACGCCGTTTACGGTGCTACGGTGTCCCCTTCGGTCTACATCTACCAAACCGAACCAACCGTCGACCAGTACAACGCTTCGGTAGCCGACCAAAACATCGAACGAACCTATGACGCTGATGACAACACCACCACATGGGCGTGGCAAGTCATTGCTGACGATTCAAACCTGACGTGGGTCAACGTCACAGCAACAGACCTCGCACCTGGGGCCGTCCTCCGTGTGACCAACGTTGCCAAACTTTACAGCCACGAGCTCCTCGGGAACACTTACAACCTTGAGAATCCGCTTGAGGAGGAGTTCTCGTGTGCTGATTTGTGTGATCACCTAAGCGTGCACGAGCGGACAACCGAAGAAGGAGGGGTCATTGAATTCCACGCACTCACCTCGGTAGATCCTGCCCGGCGCTCCAATGGTTCGGTTTTTGCTGCAGACCTGGCTGAAGCTGAACAAAAATCCAGAGCCGCGATTAAATACACCCACTCCCCCTCCATTCTTCGCATTGAAATCATTGAGGATGGCAACCGTACAACGCAACCTAGCATCTCAGTCGAGACCGTCAACGAAGCATTTGGTAGCGTGGCTGTATTCTCGGTTGATGCCGCAACGGAATTCCTGTGGGCACTGGCGGCCGTTGTGGGTTGTTTCTCCATGGTTCTGATTCCATCCCTCACGGTTTATTTTGCAGCCCGAGCAAAGGAAAAACGCGATGAAGCCAAACTGGAGCTCGCCAAAGCCGAAGTCGAAGCCGCCTTTTCTCCCGGTGATGTCGGAAACGATGACGACATTGCCACTAAATAGATAGACCAACATAGCCTTCATTGAGGGAAATGCGGTTCAGCCCAGTAGTCTTGGCCTTGATGTTCATTCTCGGGGCCCTTGCGACGTCGTTGCCGTCGGCTTTGACCGATGAATCACACGCCATGAAGAGTCCGTCGAATCCAACGGGAGTGGATGTCCGCGTGGTGAATGCCACTGTCGCCTACACGAATTTTGCTGACGAATCCCTGTACAAGATGTTCTCATCAAATCATCCCGTGTCTGGCTTCGACCGACCAGCGGAATTGTTTGTCATCGACGCCATGGTCAACATCTCTGCCACGCTCACCATCACGGTTGAGAACATTGGAACCAATCCATCGGGAGTCATTGACATCAATACTCGTCTCCTGCATAACGATTACACCTATTTTGAATTCGCCAACACGACCCTCCAAATGGCCACGTTGGCAGGTGGTGGAAGCAACACCGTTGAGGTCGACATTACGCCATCCTATGCCGGTAACCACACACTATCGATCAGCGCAACCTCAACCATTTCTGACGACAACCCCAACAACGATGTGAAAAACCAACCCTTCACGGTCGGGCACACGTATTTCAATTGCGATTCTTCAACCCAATGGACTCTGGGGACCGGCTGGATGTTTTCACAAGATGTGTTTACCTACATGTCTCAGAGCAGCAGTTGCCACGCTGGCAATGGTCAATTTTCCAACTACAACAACAATCAGATCGCCGTGATGACAACACCGGTCATGGACATGTCAGATGCACTTGAGAATCCAAGCAGGACCAACGGCTTGTCCTTTTTCTATACAGGCAGCACCGCTGCGAATGACAAATTGACGATTTCCGGAAAGAACACCTTCGGGGCTTGGGTCGAAGTCGGGTCCATCACTGGCACGGTGGATGCCGTGTTTACCGATGGAGGCAGTTGGCAAACCTTCAGCGTCGTGAACAAGGGACATACATCTCCCCTTATTCCGGTAGAAGACGGTTTATTCCACGCCAATTCCCAATTTAAATTTGAATTCACTTCCGATGCATCGGGAACCGATGTTGGATTCTTCATCGACGAAATCGTGTTTGTGTACGAACAAAAGGTTCGCCCTCAAGAGTACAAAGTCTCTGCTCAAGGAATTTCTACAAATGGAGCGACACCCGGAGAGTGGGGCAGCATCACCATGCAGATTGAAAATACGGGGAACATCTCAGAGGTATTTATCCCAACGTTGGTGGGCCTACCGGCAGGTTGGGATGCCTATTACATGCGTCCATCAGGCACAAGCTTCGACCCGATGGACGGACTGCTTACCCTCCCAGGCAATGTTGCCGAATTTACCATCAAAATTCAACCTGATGCCAACGCCAGCATCGGCTTCCAACAAATGTCCGTTAACATCACGTCTCTACAATACCCCAACGTCTACACCGTGCTTCCGGTTCAATTCCTCGTTAAGGCGGACAGAGTCCCCGTTATTCATCCACCACCGATGCGCCCGAGTTGCCCGCCTTCTTACACCTGCACGTTTGAAGTGGGACTTTCCAACGAAGGTGGTGCCACGGATGTCTTTGACCTCCAGATGGACATGTCATCCGTGCCGTCCGATTGGAGCATCAACTTGGCATGGACCCAAACATCCTCGGTACTCATTCGTCCAAACGAGACCATTCAAGCGATGTTTACGATGTCCGTTCCTGCCGATGAGTCCCCTGATACGGTGGTCGAATTTGACCTCACACTCCAAGCACAAAACGACAGTTCTCGGAGCGATACAAAGGTGATTGCGGTATCTGCCTCGATGCTTAGTGATGCGAGTGTATCGATGAATAATCCTCCTCAAAGTGGCAAAATCTATGCTGAAGCTGGCTCCCAAGTGACGCTCAAGTACACGATTTGGAACAATGCATCTCGCCAGGATATTTTTTCGATGCGAGTTGATGTGGAAAATGCCGGGGCATGGACCGTCCATCAACCAACTCGTCCAGATGCAGTCTTAAATTCCGGAACAAGCACCACCTTTGAGGTACTCGTCGACCTGCCAACAACGGCTCAAGCGGAGGATTGGGGGCCAACCATTACGCCGGTCATTGAATCCAAACGAAGCATGATGGAAATTGAGGGAGAGGCGTTTGAAGGTCTTC
>DUIU01000104.1:0-6182 GCA_013330155.1 Candidatus Poseidonia sp.
GATAAACTCCGCTTCTTGACAGAAGAAGGACTTGTGCTGAGGCTGGTCAACGATGGACCTCCAATCAAAGTCAGCTACGAACTGAGCGCCCACGGCAAAACCTGTGGCAGGCTCCTTTCACCGCTTGTGGCCCACCTCAAGATGGTGGCTGGTTCGGTCGTTCAAGACTAGGCTTCCACTCGATGTTGTTGCACAACACGGCCCGTTCGCAAGTTCATGGCAGAAAGAACGCGTCGGTCTGAAGGGCCCTGATAGAGGCAGGTATCCAAACCAGTGGCGGCGGGTCGCTCATCCTTGAGACGAACTTCACTATGCCAAACATGGCCCCATTCCTCCTTGGTATGACCGGGGAGGGCGACGGTGGGCGTGTGTCCAAACACGATGGTTCGTGCCGGGTCAATGGGTTGCGTGGCCGTGTGAAAGGCACGACGAATCCAAAGAAGATCCTCCGAGGTCTGCTGTTCCAAATCGTGGTTTGGTCGGTATCCTGCATGAACCAAACGCCAGCGGTCAAGCACCAGATGGGTCGGGAGTTGGGCCATCCATGCCGTGTGCAGAGTGGCACACTCCTCCAAAGCCACATCGTCTGTTTCGCCCTCTTCGTTTCGGGTGGCCTCGATGTAGGACGCCACGGTGGTGTTGCCGCCGTTTCTCATCCAAAGCATCACGTCCATGTCCGGATGACGAATCTTCTCCATCGTGAACTGTTGAACCATCATGTCCTCGTGGTTTCCTTTGACGGAAGTGAAACGCGGATTGTTCATGACCTCGTGAACCACGCCAAACCCGTTTGGGCCCCGGTCAATCAAATCACCGAGGAAAACGACCCAATCGCCTTCAGATAGTTCCAAACGTTCGCAGAGTTCAACCATGGATTGGAAAAATCCGTGAACATCACCGATGACCCAGACGTTGTCACCCCGGTCAAGGGCGGCCTGCAATTTCAATTCTAATTCATAATCTCTCATGGATTCACAACCTGCATAATCAATGCACTACGACAGTATTTAACCGAAGGAAGAACCCGTATTTTCACAAGCAGAAACGGACGCAAAAGGGCGATGGATTAAGGGAGGAGAAGGACAACCAGACATCATGCCTCTGCTCGCTCAGTGGACTCGACAGCGACCATGGTTGGCCGCCGGCCTGACCGGGGCCGCCAGTGGCGTCGTTGGCATCGCAGGTGGCCTAGCGACCTTCGCTGGCACCGTCGGAGCCATGGCCCTCGGAGGCATATCCACTCGGGCCACGGCTCACGAACATCCGCTGCGCCGACGAATCCTTTCAACGCTTGAGTCGCGACCGGGGTTGTGCTACCGGGAACTCCAGACCGTCCTCAACACCGCCAACGGCACTCTACGCCATCACCTGGACGTTTTGCAAACCCGTCGGGCGGTCACCGTTATGCCCGTCAATGGCCGCACCTGCTATTTTGCTGGAGGGCCAAGCCAAGTTGAAGTCCTTCGAAGCAAAGTGGTCGGCGAAGAGCGCATGGCCCAACAGTTGCCCATCGGCCTCTCCCCTGTTCAGCGAATGATTTTGGAAAACATTGACCGAGAAGGGGTACCGCGTTCACAAGCAGCTCTTGCTCGCCGACTCGGGCGAACCCGTGCCACCGTGCACAGCGCCGTAAAAGTGCTACGACGACGGGGCATCCTGCGGGAGGACCGCATCGAATTGATGGCCCACATCGACCTTGAGATTTACTCCCGTGCCTCGAGCGTGGATTATGAGTTCGTGGACGAACGTCGTTCCTTCTCAGAGTGAGGCGTGATTTACGAAATCTGTCGCTCGAGCGACATTTGTTACATAGCCTTCAAAGACCCTTGGCGATGCCCATCTATCATGTTCTCCGTTCGACTCATTGAGCACCCGTTGCCCACAACCGACCGGGAGGTTGACGGTCTCATCGCATGGCTCATCGACACGCTTGCGTTGGTTCGTAAACGCGGCGATGCAACCGCCGACCACGGGCGTGCAGGGTCAGTACATCGGTTGTTGCGCGACCATCTAATTGGTCATCCAGAACAAAGTTGGGACGCCCAGATGCTCGCAGACGAATTAGCTCAAATGCCCGCTTCACTCAATCACCACCTCGCCCGCTTGGTGGAAACCGGCTTGATCGGATTCACCAATGAAGGAAAAGGATGGAGGAAATACTACCTGCGGGGAGGTTCACTCTCCAAGGCTGTCGCTTACCTTCAGCAACATAGCAAACTTCTCCTGCAGCAGCGATTTGACCTCATCAACCAGCTCTGGAAACGGACAGGGGAGCCTCTCCCTGTTGAACTCCCTCAAGAAGAAGGTGCCCCGTTTTCATTGGGATTGGTTGACCATCGTCCGCTGAATGACGAGGGCGAAGGCGACGTGCTCTCGCATTGGATGAACGATTTTGGCCTCCTCGGCGAACGCCCGGGTGGGGAAATCAAAGCGGACTCCCTCTCAGTTCGATTGTTTTCTAACCTGCTTGAGCGAAATCTTCCGTTGTCGCTGGACGAAGCAGCCGAACAGCACGGTGGGCAAAAAGCACGTGTCGGACGTATCCTGGAACGCTTTCGTGCAACTGGAATGGTCGAACGAGTACCCCGAACCGACCGATTGAACACAGCCTTGTGGACCGCCATGACCACCCAACATCAGCGAAGAGGCGAAGATTGGATGCTCAAGAAGGGAGGATTCCAGCGCCTTCTCAACGAAACCCAGCAGTCCGGCCTCTTGAAATCCCTTGCCAAAGGGAAACTCTCAATTGAAGATGTTTCAAAGCACCTCAGCGCCGTTGAAGCCAGGGAACAAATGCTGTTGCTGAACCTGCTCGGTGGACGTTTACCAATGGGTTATCGGATGGCTGGAGGCTCTGCCTCAGCCGTTCAACAGCGGGTTCAGGACCGTCTGGACAGGGTGCTACGGCGAATGGTTCGAGTTGCCGGGTTGTTGGATGAGGCCCTTTCCAATTCACAGCCAAATGAATGATCGGTGATGAGATGTCCGAATTCATTGGCCCCAAACATGGACCGTGGGACGGTGACCCACGCCCTTTGCACCTCGCTCCAATGTCGGGGGTTACCGACCTTCCATACCGCTTGCTGGCCAAAGAGTGCGGAGCCGATATTACGATAACAGAATTTACCAATTCAACGGCATTGACACGTGAGGCAGCGACATCGTGGCGCCGCATGGAAACCCACGAGACAGAAGTTCCTTTCATTCCACAAATCTTTGGTGGCGACCCCGGTGATATGGCGAGGGCGGCGGAGATGTTGGCCCCTGCCGCTGACATCATTGACCTCAACTTCGGATGCCCTGCCCCAAAAGTCACCAACATTTGTGCTGGAGCGGCGCTGATGGGAGAACCCGACCGTTTGGTCGATATGGTGGAGACCATCGTTGACCGGGTCGATGTCCCGGTGACCGCTAAAATGCGACTGGGAACTGGTCGGAGTGCCAACAATTCAACCGAGATTTGCAAACGATTGGAAGCCGTCGGAGCGCAACGCCTGTGCATCCACGGACGCACCCTCAAACAACGCTATTCCGGCGAGGCCGATTGGACGAGCATCAAGCAAGCTGTAGAGGAAGTGGAGGTCCCAGTCATCGCCAATGGCGATGTTGTTGACGCTTCATCTGCGAAAGCCTGCCTCAAGCACACCGGAGCCTCTGGGTTGATGATTGGGCGAGGCGCTATTGGACGACCAACGGTGTTTTCCGACATCAAGGTCGGCTTGGGGTGGATGGAGTTGGACCGACTTCCCTGGGTTTCCAGTCATGATGATTGGCACGGACTGAGTGAGGCGGGCAAAGCGTTTGCTTCCCGAAAATGGTGCTGGGACCGTTATATCCACCTCTCAGAGGCCACGATTGGTCTGCAAGGGAAATGGATGCAGCGCCATGCCATCGCCTTCACCAAGGGATTGCCGGGTGCAAAGAAAGTACGCACGCTCATGCATGAACAAGAGACGACGAAAGCCATGGCTGATGCCATTAGCGGTTTTTTGACCGGTCCAGTTTGATGCTCAGAAGGTGGATTCCCAGTCATCGAGGGAGTTGTCTTCTCGAGCGGCCCACTCTTCATCGGTGGTTTCTTCTCGCACCTTCAGGACTTCTCGAGCGAGAAGCCAGTAGATGAGGGCAAGAGAACGGCGCCCCTTGTTGTTGGCAGGGAGAGCGATGTCCACGTTGCGAAGGTGATTGTTGGCGTCCACGATACCGACGATGGGTAGACCGGTGGCCACTGCTTCGCGAAGGGCTTGCTGGTCGTTCGCGGGGTCGGTGACGAACAGGATGTCAGGTTCGATGTAGGAGCGTAGAGCAGGGTTGGTCAGCGAACCTGGGATGAAACGGCCGACAGCCGAGTGGGCGCCGACGGCCTCTGCGAATTTACGTGCAGGACGTTGTCCGTATTGCCGAGCGCTGACCACCATGATGGATGGTGCATCAAAGGTGTTGAGGAGCGCAGCGATGGAACGGATGCGAGCATCCGTGATGTGAATATCAAGGAGATAGAGACCGTCTTCTCGGACACGGTCAATGAAGCGGCTCATGTCAGCACTCTTTTGTTGAGTACCGATGTTAACAGCGTTCTCCTCATAGGTTTCGGCGGACACGAGCAAACTGGCTTCTTCGGACATGTTGAACCACAGCAAGCCGCCCACAGACCCCCTGTATTAAACCGCTTCGTAGTCAATGGCCCTTTCCAACCTTTCAAAATTGGCTCGCACACTTCGGAAAAGGCCTCAAAAAAGAAGAGCATGTTGGCTTGGCTATGTCGGAGGACAAAAGGGGCACGGAAGGCTCAACTCCGACGTATCGCGACGCGAGCAAAGGCGATGATGGCCGATGGCAAACCTCCGACGGCAAACCACTTCCGGTCAGTGCAAGCGACCTTGAGCGCTTCACGTATTGTCCGATGTCATGGCACTTAGCCGCCACCGGAACAACAGGAAAGAGTTCTGCGATTGAACAGGGAATTCAGAAACACCAATCGATTCATGAATCAATGATGGACTTCAAAGGACATCAATTCCAAGCCAAACGGAACCTTCTCATTTTGGAATGGTGGTACGCCATTATTCTGGTCCTCCTTGTCGATACTTTGGCCATCCAATACATTGACGACCTCGAACTTAACGTCGTGGAATTTTCAAGACTTCTCGCAGCTGGAGCACTGTCGTTTTTGCTGGTCGGCATCGTGGCTGTCTTGGTACCGTGGCGCAAAGCCATCGGTTTGAAGCAACCGTTTCGCCCTGAATTGGATGGGAAAACCGAGACCATCGATCCGGTGTTCGAACCCCGCGGATTCATGGGTGGCTGGTTTGAAGGCGGTATTTTGGAAGTGTCGATGTTTGTCTCTGCGATCGTTCTAGCCTTGCATTCAAGCGCCCTTCTTTTTGCCGATAACCGCCAGCAAGCATCCTACGTACTGGCCATCACCACCCTCGCTTGGGCGCTGCTCGCTTCCATCGTCCTTCGACGGGCTCTCAAGAGCAACGAAGAGGCCGAGCGTCTTGCGTTTGAAAACGATTTCAGCATGAGCGACGAGGTATCGTATTCCGACGATGAAGCAACGGCTCAGCTCCTGGTGGACGCTGACACTGGACTGCGTGGTCGACCTGACCAAATCGTCATCATTGATTCACAATTCATTCCCGTCGAACAAAAGACCGGAAAGGTCCCTAAACGGCCTCATGAGTCCCATCGGATGCAGGCCTTAGCCTATGCCCGGCTGGTTGAGAAAACGACCGGCCGCGCCCCGCCCTACGCCCTCCTTCGGTACGGCCCGGACAATCTGCACCAACTCATTTGGGACGAGGAAGCGAAGAAAGAATTGGACGAACGAATCCACGAAGTTCAGACCGCCATGGCCATCGGAGGAGTGAAGCGCAACCATGAACGTCCCGGAAAGTGCCAAAATTGTTCACGTCGCCATGCATGCAGCGAGCGGCTTGCATGATTCAATAGCAATCGTCGACCAGGGGATACTGGACACAGCTGTTGGTGGCCGTGACGATGATGATGAAGTTGTCCTGCAACGAGCCAGTGAAGCCTTCACCACCACCCCGAGCCTTCACATCAAGTTCCCATTCACCCTGTGCAAACGAAGGGTTGGGCAGAAGGGTTTCCTCAAGCGGACTGGCGTCTTCACTCACGTCCTGTTCCCACTGAATCATGCCCTCACTGTCGGTCAA
>DUIU01000104.1:6463-7636 GCA_013330155.1 Candidatus Poseidonia sp.
CATGCCCTCACTGTCGGTCAAGGTGGCCCGGACGTATCGGCTCTCGTTGTCCCAAAAGGTTGACGGAAGGTTCCGTGAAAGTTCGAATGAGACCTTGAAGTACACGTCAATTTCAGTGGTTTGTTCGGTCACCAAAAACGTAGAACGATTGGTGTATTCCTCGGCGTAATCCTGGAAATTTTGGAACGAGTGGTCAACGGTAATTTTCTTGTTGTTCAGGCTCTCGAAGGCCGGTTCTCGTAGAGACTCAACGGACTCCCGTGCAGCGATAAGGCCCATGCAACCAGATGTGGAGGCCATGAGGACCACCATGAGGAGGGCCGCTCCGAGGCCGGGTCGCCGCATGCATCAACCACCGGCCACGACCCTATGAAGGCCTCGCTAGGCAGTTCCGAGCATTTGAAAACCAAAGCGGGACTGGTGTCAATCGTCTGAATGAAGCGAAGTGAAGGCAGAGCTATGGCGATGACGAGCCCTATGAAAGCTGACAGACACTCAACTGAATTTCGCACCGCAAACGCCGCACTCCGTTGCTCCTGCCGGGAGTTCAGCGCCACAAGCACCGCACTCATCGGCTTGGTTCTCCTCTGGTTTCTCTTTGGATTGGCGTTTCGCACGGCGTCGAGCGGGCTTCCTGGCCTTGGGTTCTGCAGCAGAATCCTTGTCATCGCTTGAGCGTGGCAGGGGTTTCTCGTCTTTGTCGGCAAACGAGAAATTCGCCTTGGCTTCGTTGACCTCGTTTCCGGCAAAGGATGAATCGGTCAAACTCATGCCAACTTGCACCTTTTCTCCGGGTAGAACACCTTCTTCACCGGTGATTTCGAAGAGTTGTTCACGAATATCAGCGTCAGATGCGCTCAATTCGCCCGTATCCTCGCCCAATGACTTGAGTTCGCCCTTCTCAGAAAGGATGGAATCTAGACCTTGTTTGTCGTCCTTGTTTGGCATGTTAAGCGTCGTTGTGACCTGTTCTTTGTAGGTCTCAATTTCCTCTTCAGTCATGTCTTCCATGGCCAAATCGTCGGCAAACCGTCGGTCATACGCCGCTTCAACTTCCGCCTCTGCGGCTTCGATGTTGGTGTCCCATTCGTCTTCGAGGTGATCTTCATCAAAGCCAAATTCCTTGACAGCATCGGCGAAGTTCTGAGTGCCGGTGACAATCTCATTCTCGTC
>DUIU01000094.1:0-233 GCA_013330155.1 Candidatus Poseidonia sp.
GGTTGAGGAGCGCACCACGCCGTCCCAAGACGGGGAAACATGGACGCTGAGCTTGGTCATGGACCAGGATGCCCTCGACAATGGCACCACCTTCGCCATCACCAGCCAAATCTGCCTCAACAACGGCGTGTGTGATCCTCCTGTGAATCAAGACCTCACCGTGAGCGACGACGGAAGCACCTACACCACTGACTTGACGCCACCTGGCGACCATTCCTACGTGAATTGGCGGG
>DUIU01000094.1:561-9740 GCA_013330155.1 Candidatus Poseidonia sp.
TCCGAGAACTTCCCACAAAACGACTGGTACAAGACCTGGTCAACGTGTTATTACGACGACGGGAGTTATGGCGGCGTCCACGCCGACGGCGATGGATGCAATGTTCCCGCCTCGGGCGAAAGCGAGGGTTTCCTGCCCTCAATTGGTGTGGTGTTGACCCTCACAATCCTCACGGGTGCTGTGTTGGTTGGGACCGTTCGTCGTCTGTGATTTATCCGTGAACATGGTGCTCAACCAAGCGCTCGACAAACCTTCGCTGGTCCATGGACCATGCCGTAAAAACGACGTTTACCTCGCTTCGGTCCTCACTGAGTTTGCCTTCGGCGAACCCAGAAGTTTTCATGTCGCTCGCCACCAGGGGCAAATGGCTCCCCTTGAAGCTGAATCGGCATCCATGTTCCTCCGCCTCAGCATGACCGGCCTCAAACGAAAGCCGAGCCCCCTCCAACGTTGAGGGCATACCGCCCGCTTTGAGAAAGCGATGCAGCGCTGAAAGGAGACTCGCTCCGTCCGTTTGGGAACCCCCGTCCACACCTCCATAGGCGGAGAGGAAACCGAGTTCCGCTTCGTTTTGTTCCATTAAATGGTCCAAACCGCGGCCGTCAGTGCCCATCAGCCCAACTCCTCAACCGAGAGGTCGGTCCAACCGATGAGACGTCCGTCAGTGGCATCGACGAGCAGCGAGAAACTCCGGTCTTTTCCGTTGTCATCCCATGTTCGCTGAAGGTCCACGGTGGTCGCTCCTGATGTGTCGAGAAGGTCACTGAAATCAATGCCGAATCCGGTGCCAGGGACCACCACCAAGTAACCCACACTTGTCGTGTCGTGCAAACCGCTGCCCGTGAACAACGCCTCCGGGCCTGTCAACTCAGGATACCGTTGTGAATCCATCAAACGTGCTTCAATGTCGTGAAGCGGCAGGGCCTTTGGAATGGAATCGCGGTTGTGTGTGATGGATTCGTCAAAGGTTCCTTTGGCGATGAATTCGCAATTCAGATTCTCGTCTGTTCCTGAAACCGAAAATTTGAGCCAGCCTGCAGTCGTGTCAGAATCCACCCACGAGAGGTTCCACTCCGTGGCCGTCCCGTTTTGTTGGTCCACGGCTCGCCAAACATAGCCATCGTTCTCAAGGGCAGCCACAGCGCCAGAAGCAGCGGAATTGAATTCGCTGATGCAGGCCATCGCTTCATCGAGCGGGTGCTGCCTCGCCGTGGAATTGTCGGGAAGGTGGGTGCCATCGATGCCCCATTCGACCAAATCGTCGCTGTCTGGGTTCAAATCATTGGCTTGAGGGCGGTTGTCGTAGGACTTGCCCAGTTCAATCGCCTTAACACCCCGGGAAAGGGTGGTCCGCTCAAAGGTGTGGTGGAGTTCAAGTTCGCCTTCCGGAAGCACGGCGTCAATGCCACGCTGTTGCCATTCGGAACAGCTTGTTTGGGACGCCTCGCTGCTGCTGATGGCCACATCCACGGTTTGACGGGCTGCCCATGGGCTCTCAACATCAAGCCACATCGTCATCGTAGCATAGCCGAGACAGAAATCTCGTACATCGCGGTGGCTGGCGGTCACCTTCCACATGTTGGTTGAACCGATCTTTTCAGAACCTGTAACGCGCCACTCCCATCC
The DNA here is from genome assembly GCA_013330155.1 of Candidatus Poseidonia sp. Taxonomy (GTDB): domain Archaea; phylum Thermoplasmatota; class Poseidoniia; order Poseidoniales; family Poseidoniaceae; genus Poseidonia; species Poseidonia sp8339u. Next base: position 2,188 of record DUIU01000094.1, read on the forward strand.
AGAACTGGTGCCTGTAGCATCCTTGGTAATGTAGGCGTTCCCGAAGAAATCAGCGAGTTCAACCGGTGCAATGACCATGCCAAGACCGGGAGAGAGTTCCTCAAGGTCTCCTAGCAATCCACCAACGCCATAGGTGAATGCAGAGCCAGCATACGAAGTGGCTGAGAGCGTTGCTGCGAACTCGAGTTCGGTAGCGAGGACGACTTGTTCCCTCAGTTCCTTCCACGACTTCAAGGTCAAATCTGCCTGACCGGTTGTCGAGTCGGTGGTGAAGTCTGAACACTTGGAGGCAATTGGATAATGCCCAGAAAGGTCGAATTGTGAAAAGGACATCTCGTTGACGCTCTCAACGGCGAGCCAAGACAATCCTTGGCCACCACGAATTTTCACGGCCCCGAGACGGTCATCAGAAGATTGCGTGTTCAATTCAACGCCCGTCCCCTCCGTGACTGAAGCTGTGCTTTCACCTTGGAAGGAAAGCCGAATCTTGCAGTAATTCGGGGGGTCTTCCAACTGGTCAGTGACCAATTCAACGTATTCCTCCGACGCAAGGAAGGTTCCTTCGGTGATCATGTAGCCCATGCTGTCGCCATAGCGCAACGAATCGGCCGTAAACGGTTCAAGTTGGTTGTTGACATAGTACCAACCACCTGCCCCGAGGAGGAGGAGTGTGAGCATGACGGCAATGGTTTGAGGACGGCGTACCATTTCCATGAGCGTCACGGCGCCAGCGTTCTCTGTTTTGGCGGGAGGAGTTACTGCACTTTTCTCAACGGGAAGAGGAACGACCGAGGCCTCAGCAGAAGGTTCGTCGTCGCTCTCGGCATCGATCAGGTCGGCTTCAAGGATTTCAGCCTCCAAGACATCTTCATCCCCAATTTCATCCTCGCCCGAAGAAGGGAGCGGCACAGGTTCAACCGGCTCATCATCCTCAAGAGACATCATCACGGGTTCATCGCTCGGCTCTTCCTCAATAGCGGGTTGGAACGTGGAAGTGGATTCGTCAAACACCTCAATGCCGAGGGTCTCTTTGTCGACGCCGGCCTCGAGAAGGCGAGCCAATAGGTCTGCCTTTTTTCCACTGGCTGAGAGGTCATTGAGCACGCACAGTGCCTTGAGTTTCGCCACCGTCAACGTGGTGGTAGGCTCGCTCCCCATGGTCATACCTCACCAAACCGTAGGCATGGTGCCTTTCAAGGCTGGCGTTGATTTGATGATGAATTGCATCAATATTGATGCGGCACTCCACCCTCAACCTTCGTGAGGGACATAGGTTCCATCGTCAGTTTTGACATAGACCGTTTGGTCGTAGCTTCCATCCGGCATTTTCCTGAAAAAGTAGCCGTTTTCAGCGGGCTCATACGTTTCTTCGTTAGCGGTCGATGATTCTTCATGAGGTTCAGCTGCTTCTTCCATAGCTGGCGCATCGGAGGATGGCGATTCCTCAGGTGGGCCAGCAGGTCCATCTGACGGTGCACCGGGCGGGCCAGGGGGGCCAGAGGAGGGGGGAGCTCCAGCCGGCCCTGCAGCGATACGGTTCCGGCTGGCCTCGGACAAAACTCGGGATTCAGTGGTCTCGTTTTCGCCTTCGAGGATTTTGCGAAGCACAGCACCGTGTTTTTGTGCGCCCACAAAGGCAAATCCAGACAGTCCCAGACAAAGAAGACCAAGAAGCCCTCCGATGAACTGGTTGGGGTAGAGTTTGCCTTCCACGCTCAGCGATTGCCCATCGGAGGTGATTTTGTCTCCATTGCCATCGATGTACTCTGCGATGAGACAGTATTGACCTGGGTCAATGTTGAATTCGAAGTCGTAGGTCCCATCCGCCAACACTCGGCTCTCGGCCTCTTGGTATTGGTAACTGTGGGAATCTCCAGTTTTTGCATCCCGCATCTTTTCGCTCAACGTAAAATCTGTACAGTCCTCTTGTTCGATGACGTAAACAGCGATGTTGATGTTGGACTGAGTAGGCGGTGAACTGGCCGTAACGGTGAGGCGCATGGGGACATCAAACATGTCTTCGCCATCAACAGGTACACCCCACACGAGGCCGATGTCCTTCTCGGCCGACTTGCTGAATCCATCGTAATCAGCAGAAAACGGCATCGGAAACAGAGCGAAACCAAAGAGAATCGCAGCAACACCGAGGTAGAGAAAGACGTTCCATCGCGCTTTCTTCAGTCGCTCTTTACGCTCGTCAAGCGACATTTCCTCCATGCGTTCATCCTGGTCCTCATCCGCGGCCAACCCTCCCGCTGTATCGAGTTCCTCTTCGGTCATAAATGCCCGATATCCTCCGAGCACTTCAAGACCGCGGGCCAATAAACGAGGCTCAATGGGAACCGACGCAGACCGGGACGAAGCCATGAAGCAGCCCGGTTTGGGCCTTCGATTGGCCGTTCTAAGTCGGGGACCTCGGCTCTACAGCACCCGGCGTATCGTGGAGGAAGCAAAAAAACGAGGCTTGGACGTTGAGGTTTGTGACCCGATGAAATTCTCATTGGTGGTGAATCAAGGCAGTGTCGATGTGCTTCACCGTGGACGAGCCTTTGCAAAAGATGCGGTCATCCCGCGCATCGGCCATTCCATCACACAACATGGCGTGGCAGTTTTACGCCACATTGAGCAACTCGGCATTTGGACGGCCAACACTGGCCAAGGCATCTTGCAAAGCCGAGATAAACTGAATGCCTCACAGATCCTCGCTCGAAACCGAATCCCCGTTCCCAAAACGGTCTATGTCCGAGACATCCTTGATGTTGAACAGGCGATTGAAACCGTGGGTGGCTTGCCCGTGGTGGTCAAAGTCACCCAAGGCACTCAAGGCGATGGGGTGTTCCTCCGCCACACGGCCTTTGAGGTTCGAAACCTCGTCCAAGGCCTGCTGATGACCGGAAAATCGGTGCTTGTCCAGGAGTACATCGCCGAATCGCACGGAAAAGACATCCGAGCCTTGGTCGTGGGCGATAAAGTCGTGGCCTGCATGCGCAGAAGGGCAAGGGGACGCGAATTCCGCAGCAACTTTCACCTCAACGGTACGGTGGAGAGCGTGGAACTGCCCGAGGGTTATGCTGAGGCAGCCTGCCGGGCGGCTCGGGTTTTGGGTCTCAACGTCGCCGGCGTTGACCTGCTTGAAGGAAACGGTGGCCCGTTGGTATTGGAAGTCAACTCATCACCTGGCCTCGAGGGCATTGAGAAAGCCAGCGGCGTCAACGTGGCTGGTGCCATCGTCGATTACGTGATGGAGGACACCGCCTTTGCCGAAGTTGACATCGGCCAACTTTTGCGAACCGTCCCCGGTTCAGGTGTGCTATCACTTCAGTTGCGCAACCATCCAAAAATGGTCGGAAAACGACTGAGTGAAGTGTTCGCATCGGTGCCCGTGTTTGCCCTCTCCCGAGGAGATCGCCTCGTTTGGAACCCAGATGCTGATGTTCAACTTCGCTATGATGATGTGTTGGTGTGCTACGGTGAACTGACAGAATTGCGTGCTTCACTGCGTCAAGCGATGTTGGGGGTGCCTCGAGAAGCCCTCTTGTTTGATGAGGCTACGGACGCCTCGGAACTCACTGAAGGGTGAATCAATCACTCATTGGCCTGGTTCCATTTTTCCAGGATCGTTGCCGAATCATCCATGCGGCCTTCGTGGAGGTAGGTCACTTCGCCATCTCCATTGACGAAGGCCAAGGAACCAGGGCGGGTGATGCCGAGTTCTTCGCCTGCCTCAGTGCCTTTCATGAAAGCGTAGGTGGTGAGCTCCACGCCTGTGTCTCCGGTGTTTTCATCATCGTCGTGTGCATTGGCAGCATCGTGCCATTCCTCGAGGCTGTAACCCCCAGCGTTTTCGGCTGGGTCGGTTGACATGACCAAAACGGGAAGCTCTGCCTTTGCATTCCAAATGGCGTGCATGGTGGTGTAGCACGGACTGTTGCACCACTCTGCAGAAAAGACGACGATGAACGCACTGCCGTCCATGCGAGCGTTGTCGTAGGTTTCTCCGTTATCGGCCACCGCAGAAAACGACGGGAAAACCTGCGTGCTCTCCTCTTCTTCGGAGGTGCAACCCGAGAGCGGCGTCAACATAACAACGAGCACGAGCAACACTTTCCATCGCAGCATGGACCAACCTCCTCGCCGGTTGGTATTTTTACTCTTGCCTTCTCCTCAAACCCTTGGTTTGAATTGCTTGAGAAATCATGGATGTGAAAAAAACCAATATGCAGGCCCACCAACGAGCGGTCATGGGCGCTCGTTTTCTCCTGGCCGGGATGCTCACTTTGATGCTGCTTTTTGCACCGGTTTCGGCTCAGGACTCAACCACCAACACCTGCGAGTCGGGCACATCCACGGAGGACAGGGAGGGCTGTCTGGACAGCGACGGGGATGGCTGGTCCGACCCTGATGAGGCATGGAATACAAGCATGGGAGCCGATGCCTTCCCCAACAACGCCTCCGAACACCGGGACCTTGACGACGATGGAATTGGCGACAACGCTGACGACGATAGGGATGGCGATGGCGTCGCCAATGAAATGGATGTGTGGCCTGAAGATTCGGGTATTTGGTCCGATGCGGACAATGATGGTTATGCGGACCAAGGCATGCATGCGCTCAGTGATAATTGCCCCAATGTCTACGGGAAAAGCAAGATACGTCTTCTTGGGTGTTCGGACATCGACGGTGATTTTCTTCCCGATGAATACGACGACGACGCTGATGGCGATGGCATTCGCAACGAGATGGAACGCTCGGCGTCCTCGGGGACCATCCTCTACGACCCTTACAATCCGAATTCCACACCCCCTGATGCAGATCAAGACACCATACCCGATGTTCTCGACCCCGATAACGACAACGATGGTTGGCCAGATTACGTTGAGATCGACCGAGGGTCAGATATTTTTGATGAGGATGATACACCCTTCACCATGTACTTCGGGGCAAATACTGGGATATTCTACACAGGAGGTTTAGGCCCAAATTCGTTCAGCTTTGATTACAATACCGACTACACGGAGATATCGGTCTCGTTCGTCAGCGAAATCGTGTTTGAAGAATTGGTGATTCCTCTTCTCCTCGTTCCGATTTACTTTGCCGTTTTTCTCTCTCGACGTCAAGCATTCAGGCGGTTCATGCTGGACATTGAAACTGCACAATCAAAAAGTGTGTTGCGTGAGTTGGAATCTGAGATCAACGAGGCTGTCAAGCAAAAGAAAATCAAGGTCTACCACGGCCTTGTGCTGCGAAACACCATCGAGAGCGTTGAAGACAATTTTGATGACCAGGACTGCGAGGAAGAGTGAAGGCCTGATTTTCCTTCATGGCCCTTGGCAGCGAAACTCATCCGATTGACTCCATCCAAAGGATGACAAAGCAATCATGTTATTGAACTCAAAAAGGCAGAGCGGTTTCTTCCTGCCTTTCTGCTCAACATACCGACTTGAGAACAGGCTCACTGTTGGCTACAGAACCTTCTGTCATTTGACCGAGGTCCACCGGGCATCAATTTGACCGAAAAGTATAAATATTCGATAAGCAAAATGGCCGATTATGTTTTGGAAAAAAAGAACAAAGAAATGGCCTAAGGTTGACAGTTGCAGCGAAGTTCAACACTTCATCGACCAAATGTGCCTCGATTACGAGGTGCCACAGATCAAGGTGATTGTTAAATCCAAAAAATGGATTGAATGGTTTGCCTCTTTGGGGACGGCGGCATGTGCTTTCTGGGTTCCAGAGGATAGCCTTGGGATCGAATTCAGGAGATTCATCGCGTTCGATGGAGAAACCTGCAGAATTTCTGGGAAGGACAGAAACGTGCCGGTCAAGGTCAAGCACAGACACCAAGCTGCCACAAGGGTGCACATCATCATTCATGAGTTCATCCACCACTACTTCTACCATCAAGGGATGAGGGATGAGGGACACGGTAGGAATTTTAAAAAAATGGAAAGGCAAATCAACGCTGAATACGGGATTTATTTTTTCTACGCAAGCAACAACTATGCGACCTGGTTCCATGATTTCTGGGGATTCCCGTTTGGTAGAAGACCACCAACTCCTGCCGACAGAGGATGGGAAAAAGAGGTGAAACAATGAACGAAGACGAAAAGAAAAAAGAAGAAAGAAACGAAGACGAAAAGAACGAATGGATTGAGAAAACCGTGCTATGCCCGGATTGTAAAAAAGGAAGGACGGAGCATTGGAAACCGAATGCCAGAGGGAAACACCCATGGAAATACCATCTCCCCTGCCAAACGTGCAAAGGCGACTATCAAACGACGAGGTACCAGCCAAAATTCTGTGAGAGGGAAGGCTGCAAAAACCTCGCCGAACATCAATGCGGTGGCGTGTTTTGTGAGGGAAACGGATGGGTCTGTGCCGAACATTGGTACGAGGAAGAGATCGGTTTCAGCTCAACCGGCTTTGCTTGCGTCACATGTTGGCACGAGGTCGGTTCGGGTGGACACTGAGCAATGAATGCCGCCTGCACTCGGAGAGTGAACACTGACTCGGCTGATTTTGAGAGATGAAATTTGATTGTGTCAATGAATAAACAATCAAATGCCGGTAATTAGAGAGTCGCAAGAGCGTTTACCAAGTCTTGCCAAAGGTCTTCCATGTCCTCTATACCAACCGACAGGCGAATCAAGCCGGGAGTCATTCCTGCATCATAACGCTGTTTTTCAGGTATTGCTGCATGTGTCATGGTCCATGGATGGTTGATGAGCGATTCAATTCCACCCAAACTTTCTGCAGTTGCAAACAGTTTCAACTCAGAGGCGAATTTTCGAGCCCCCTGCTCTCCTCCTTTGACCTCGAGGGAAATCATGCCACCAAATGCATTCATTTGTTGTTTTGCGATTTCATGGTTTGGATGGCTTTTCAGCCCCGGGTAAAAGAGTTGAGTGACATTTTCATGTTCTTGCAATCGTTCAGCTAAAGCCTGTGCACTTTCGCAGTGGCGGTTCATACGCAAAGCGAGAGTTCGTAATCCTCGAAGGATGAGGAAGCAATCCATGGGTGCAGGTACTGCACCAACTGCGTTTTGCAAAAATGATATCTTTTCAGCGATATCTTTGCTTTGGGTGATCAAACAACCACCGATGACATCGCTGTGGCCACCGATGTATTTGGTTGTCGAATGAACGATGATATCAGCCCCTAAATCGAACGGGCGCTGGAGAATTGGAGTTGCGAACGTCGAATCTACGACGACCATGAGGCCGTGTTTTTTTGCTTCTGCTGCTAGTGATTTGATGTCATGAACGTTGAGGAGTGGATTGGTTGGACTTTCGAGCCAAAGGATCTTCGAGTTGTCTCGGACGATGTCCCCGAGACTTCCGTTTTTCAGCGGAGAATAACTTGTTTCAATGCCAAATCTTGAAGCGATTTGGTCAAATAAGCGCACTGTACCGCCATAGAGGTCGTCGCATGCAATGACGTGGTCACCTTGTTTGAGCATTTGACTGATGGTTGTAATCGCTGCCATTCCGCTTCCAAAGCAAAACCCAAATGCTTCTTGGTGAGGTGATTCCATTTCCGCTAGTGCTCGT
>DUIU01000167.1:0-369 GCA_013330155.1 Candidatus Poseidonia sp.
GATGTCATCGAACCCAATCAAACCCGTCAGCGCTTGAGCCGTGCTCTGGAGATGTTGATGGACAAGGAAGAACTTCGGCCGGCTCGAAAGCACGGAAATATTCCACTTTGAGGTGTTGAAATGGCTGATGAGATTTCTGAATTGATGATGGCGGCCATCGCTGCCGTTCTTGCTGAAACCCAAGCGGACGGTGATGATCCAGCGCAAATCGCCCGTCAACCTGGCTCGGCGTGGTCTCAAGACCACCGAAGGCAAATGACCGGAAAGAAATCGCTCATGAACGCTCGAGCAGGGCGCTCCCCTTGGAGGTGAACACATGTCGGAGACTCGAAAGGTAATCGTCAACGGTAAGGAATACGAAGTTGAACT
>DUIU01000167.1:688-913 GCA_013330155.1 Candidatus Poseidonia sp.
GAAGGCACCACATGGAAAGCCACCGTGGGCGGTCAAACCTTTGAGATTGAGATGCCCGAAGTGGCGGTTGCCGCCAAACCCCGTCGTTCAGGTGGTCGTAAGAAAAAGAAATCCGGAACGGTTTCAGCCAACATACCCGGTAAAGTGGTCACCGTTGAAGTTGAAGAGGGGCAGGTCGTTGTTGAAGGGCAGGTCATTTTGATCCTCGAAGCGATGAAAATGCAA
>DUIU01000167.1:1204-8312 GCA_013330155.1 Candidatus Poseidonia sp.
CCTCGAAGCGATGAAAATGCAAAACGAAATCCAAGCACCAGTTTCGGGGACAGTTGTCTCCGTTGAATGTTCAGAGGGGGAGGCCATCGAAGCGAATGTGCCCCTTGTAGTCATTGAGCCCGATGCCTCAGACGATGAGGACGAGGGGAGATGAGCAAGAGTTAATGTAGAATCAAAAGGTGTTATGGTCATGGACGGAGAACCAGCCTGCGACTTCGTCGGATGTGGAGAAGTGGGTACCATCGTCTCCCGACTCTCTCCAGAGGGATATTTGGTGGCCACCGGAAAGAAAGCTTACTCCTTTCGAGAAGCCTACCGCCGCTTCCACTACTGCCAAAAGTGTCACGACAATCTGATGAACGGTGTTTGGTCTCGCGTTCGAAAGCCAGATGACAAGAGTGACGGGCACGTCGCTCCCACGGCCATTTGAGTTGGTTTCCCTCGGCGTAGGCGTGATATACCTCCTATGCGTGGACGAAACATGTACGCGAATGGGACTCCTTCATCGAAATCAACCTCAGCGCTTCTCAGTTTGATGTTGCTTTTTTCCATACTTGTGGTTGGCATGACGCCATCGGTGCAAGCGGTGGGGCCGAACCAAAACGACCTCAATTCGGGTGGGGACCTCCCAGACAACACCAGCGTCAACATCACAAACTACATTTTCACGAACTCCTACACCGGCTCGGGAGAATTGGATTACGGTGATGACCACGATTTCCTCAAAGTGGCGTTGAACACCAATCAGGGATTGTATGCCTCACTTTCATTCCCATCCTCTACCACCTACGCAAACGGAACAACGGTGTACAACGATTTCGATTTGATTTTCTACAACAGTCAGTTGAACATGATGGGGAGTTCCTACATGTCCAATCCGGAGACCTTGAGCACAAATTCCAGCTCGTCTGGAGCCCATGGTGGAATGGTTTACATTGACATCGAACGGTACTCTGGTGCAGGAACATGGAACCTCTCACTTACGAAATTCACCGTTAGCAACGGCACCGGCGGTGGTGGCAGTGGTGGTTCGTCTGTCACCAATTGCACCGGTGCTGGCACATTGGCCTCCGACATCCTCGAGCCTAACGACTCAACCGCCACGGCCACTTCTGCTTCGCTTCTCCCCCTCAGCTGCACCGGCCTTTCCATCCACTCTTCCACTGATGTGGACTACTTTGAAATCGACATGACAGCCGGAGTAACCTACTATGTCAACGTCACTTTGAACAGCATCAATGGAGATTTGGACACGGGGTGGGACACCGCCTCGGGTGGATTTTTGGACAGTTCTACAACCACTGGCAACCTTGAATCCATGCAGGTGACGGCAACCGCCAACCAAACCACCTACGTCGATGTCTACGGATGGCTTAGCTCAACCAACACCTACGATATTGAGATCACGACCGATAACCCTGGTGGCGGACAATCGTCTCAATCCGTGGACGTAAACATCATCAACACCACCCACGCCACACTTTCATTCTCTGGCTTGACCAACGGTACCACTTACAATTACAACCATTCCTACGGGCAGATTCATCTGGATGGGGACGAGCACTGGGGTACGTCAACCAACGGCACCTTCAACGCAACAAATTCAACCCACAGTGTCAACATTAGCATCGCTGCAACCAACAATGAATCCTCGCTTCTCGTTTCCTCAACGCTGTTTGACGCCTCTGGCGCGGCTCTGAACACGGACGTGGATTTGCTTTACATTGAGATGATGGAAATCGAAGTGACCTCATCCACCACCGGCGACATTGAAATGAGCAACCTCACCATTGGGGCGGATTATGTGGTTGAATGGATTGTCCTTGATTTCGTCGAGTGGACCAATAATTTCACGGTGTCCAACGATGTCAATGCGGCCATCAACGTTTCGATGATCGACTCCGACATGTGGTACTTGATGCCGACCACCAATTCAATGTCCTACCAAATCAACTGGACCGGACCGACCACCATGAACGAACACCTCTTCCTCGCTTACATCTCAGTCAACGGAACCAACGTGAACCTGAGCGACAATGATAACCTCACAGGTTTGCATTTCGACGACTTTATTCCCCAACTTCCGAGCCTGGTTATCGCTTCCTATTCGGCGAGTTCAACGGCATCGTCGAACAACGTTCAAGCGGAGGGGCTTGATTTGGTGGTTGGTGATTCCTACCAGTATCAGTACCGAGTTACCGATGCTTCGAGTGCGAATTTGGCGACCTCGTCGTTGACCAGTTTCACCGCCACGGCCCAAAACATGAGCCTTCCAGCCTTTTCTTATGCTACACCAAACGCATCCGGTACCTACTGTGTTCACATAGACTTGTACTCAAACGTCTCAGTGCAACTCATTGGTGACTCGGATTGTTTCGCTCTGGTTCAAGACGACGATGGAGATGGGGTTCCAAACGAATCCGACCTTTGTCCAAACACTTCCGCTGCATCCACGGTCGACCAATATGGATGTGCTCTGTCCCAGAAAGACTCCGATAGCGATGGCTACAACGATGATGTCGATGCCTTCCCCTCCGATGCCACTCAATGGTCAGACATGGACGGTGATGGGTATGGTGATAACGCCAGCGGAAACATGGCGGATGCTTTCCCCAACGACGGCACCCAATGGTCCGATGCTGATGGCGATGGCTACGGCGATAACGCCAATGGCACCTATCCCGACGCCTTCCCAACCGACCCAACCCAGTGGTCCGACACCGACGGTGACGGGTACGGTGACAACGCCACTGGAAACAATCCTGACGCTTGGCCATCGGACAGTTCACAATGGGCGGATAGCGACGGTGATGGATTTGGTGACAACCCCTCCGGGACCAACGGTGACGCTTTCCCGAGCGATGCAAGTCAATGGTCGGACGCTGACGGCGACGGTTACGGAGACAACCCCAACGGCACAACACCCGACGAATTCCCTGCCGATGGCACACAATGGGAAGACAGCGATGGCGATGGCTACGGGGATAACCCTCAGGGCAACAATGCCGACAAGTTCCCAAGCGATGCGAGCCAATGGTCCGATTCTGACGGCGATGGCTATGGAGACAACCAAGCCGGGACCACACCCGACGCCTTCCCGAACGATTCAACTCAATGGGCGGACAGCGACGGCGACGGCTACGGCGACAACGCTGCTGGCTTGAACGCCGATGCCTTCCCCAACGACCCGACCCAATGGCGAGACGCCGATGGTGATGGTTACGGGGACAATGCCAACGGGAATTCACCCGACCTTTGTTTGGACACGCCTTCGGGAGAAGCCGTCGATGAGAACGGATGTTCAACCTCTCAACTCGACGCTGATTTGGACGGTGTCAACGATGCCAACGATGCCTGTCCAGATACGCCAGCGGGTGAAACCGTTGACAACGTTGGATGTTCAAGCAGCCAGGAGGACGCCGATAACGACGGCGTGATGGATGCCTTCGATGCCTGTGCCAACACTCCGCTTGGAGCCGTTGTTGATGCAGCTGGCTGCGCGGCCAGTCAACTTGACAGTGATGGTGATACCATCACCGACGACCGAGACCAATGCCCAACCACCACCCTTGGCGAACCCGTCAATGGGGTTGGGTGTGCTGCATCGGAACGAGATACAGATGATGACGGCGTGATGGATGCCAGCGATATTTGTGATAGCACTCCCTTTTCAGAGAATGCCGACGCACAAGGTTGCTCACCTTCCCAAAAGGACAGCGATGGAGACGGTGTGAACGATAATATCGACAACTGTCCAGGAACGGAGAACGGCTTGAGCGTCGACATGCTCGGGTGCGCCACCAATCAACGGGATGCTGACAGCGACGGTATTTCGGATGCCGACGATACCTGTCCAGTGACGCCTACGGGTGAGCAAGTTGACGCCGCAGGTTGCTCCGATTCACAGAAAGATGAGGACCTTGATGACATCAAGAACAACAAAGACCTCTGCCCCGATACCCCTGTCACGCAAACGGTTGACTTTGATGGGTGTTCTGAGCAACAAAAAGACGATGATGGAGATGGCATCAAAAACCATGTTGACGAGTGCCCGAACACGCCAGAAGGTGAATTGATTAACGCCGTTGGATGTGCTCTTTTCCAACTTGATTCCGACCAAGACGGCGTAAACGACGCGGAGGATGCATTCAAGTTCGATGCCAATGAGTCAGTGGATACGGACAACGATGGAGTTGCTGACCGGTGGGACGCTTATCCTGAAGATCCTACCCGGAGCCAAGCCGAGGTTGAAGAATCCGGTAATGGGCTTCTCTACGGAGTCATTGCCTTGCTCCTTGTCGGTCTTCTTGGCGGTGGAGGCTATTTTTACACCAGGAAACCTGAGATGACGGCTGGACCGTTTGACGGAACACTGGACTCGATGGATGTTGCCACGGAACAGAACATGGGTGAAGAAAAGAACCTCCCTTCGCTTGAAGGAACTGAGTCTCAGCAATGGGAAGAGAACGGTGTTCACTGGTCTCGAGACGCCAACGGCCAGTTATCGTATTACGATGCGACTTCGGAACAATGGCTTCCCTTCCAGGGTTGATGACGTTCCTTAGCCGGAAGAACCGTAATAGGTTCTGCACCCCATAGGTCCATCTATGGGAGGGACAGATGAGTTCTGGAGTTTTGCTCAAAGCCTTCTCGATGACGAAGAAGCAGAGGACGAAAAATCGGTCGTGCCATCCAATGAATCAACCGATGTAGCCATGTCCTCGGCTGGTACAAACGCCATCACATACCGGTCGGGCGTTGGCTCGCCTGGTGTGGTCGTGGCCGTTGTTTTCGTGGGCTTCCTTCTGCTTTCATCGGTAGTTGCGTTTCTGCTTTGGAACACCTCTGACGAGAACCCAAATGACCTCGACGGAGATGGAATCAAGAATGAAATGGATGACTGCTTTGACGGCTTTGATGAATGGACTTTTGACCAAACACTGGACCACGACCGCGATGGTTGCCATGACGGTGAGGAAGACGATGATGACGACAACGATACGGTTCCCGACGAAGCCGATGCCTGTCCGACAGGTGGTATCAATTGGGTGCCAACTGCAGAAATTGACAACGACGCCGATGGCTGTATGGATTTCATAGAAGACACCGACGACGATAACGACAACGTTTCAGACGAACTTGATGCCTTTCCTTTGGATGCAAGCGAGTGGCAGGATACCGATGGTGACGGTGTTGGTGATAACGGCGACGCTTTTCCCAATGACCCAACCGAGCAAGTTGACTCGGATGGAGATGGATGGGGCGACAATAGCGACCTCTTTCCTACCAACGAAACGGAATGGGCCGATGCTGACCGAGATGGGACCGGAGACAACGCTGATGTAGATGACGACAACGACGGAGTTTTGGATGTTCAAGATATGAATCCAGGGAAAGACGTTGGGGTGGTCATCCAACTGGAAACGTTTACCCTCTTCGATAACGTGGACTGGTTTTCAGACCAAGGCGACATGTACTTTTGCATCGCTATCAACAACGGGTCGGAGGTGTGTCAATATGGAACCGGTAACCTTCAGGTCACCGTGGGTGAACCAGCCTCCATCAATGTGAGCCATTATCACAACCTCGATGAATCATTGCGGTACCACTCAATTCAGCTTTCTGTCTACGACTGGGACCCCATCGTTGACGATAAAATTGACATCCACCCCGATGCAAACATGTTGGATTTCACCGTGGTTTACGATAGCGTCTCACCTTCTGAATACCTCTCCTTCTCGACCAATGGAAGTGGCGATGGGGACGCAGGATTGTTGGAATTCTCCCTGCTTCCTTTCGATTATCTTGGAATGACCAACATTGATTACAACTGGATGTTTAATGGCGACCTTCAATCTTTGACCGTCGTTTCAACCTATGCCGATTATCTGATGTATCGAAACATGAACCATGCCATTGATTGGTCCAATGCCAACTCCCATGCCGACGTCATCTCCCAGTATGCTGCCTTTGCCACGCCCGAGGACCCAACCATCATGGGTTTAGCCGATAACCTCTCACAGATGGCCACGCAACATGGATACACGTCCGACCTTGATGTTTTGAGGTACATCTATGCCTTTGTCGGACTGATTCCATATGCGTACGATATTGATTCCACCAATTACACGGAATATCCCAAGTATCCAGTGGAGATGATCTATGACCAAAGGGGAGATTGTGAAGATTCCAGCGCACTTTTCATCAGTCTTGTTGAGCACCTCGGATACGATGCTGGGCTCATGCTCGGGACCGTGAAAGCGACCGAGGACGATGAGTGGGGAGGTCATGCTTGGCCGGTTGTTGCGCTTGAAAACCATTCAGGTTGGAGCGTAAACGGTGTTGGACAAAAGGCCAATCTGTCCTATTACTTCGTGGAGTCAACGGCCTACTACGAAGGGTCGAGTGATATCGGCATCAACCCTTGGTACGACATGGCCAACGAGACATTCTACGATGTTGGTGCTTGATGGCTTCTTGCCATTTCGGCCGTCCGCTGAAAGCAGAGAATTGAACTCACGTCAACACTTCAAGCAAACGATCTTGTTCAGCAGCCATGCGCAGTTCCATTGCGATTCGTCGGCCGCTTGACATGGGCTTGCGCCACGTGGCATTTCCATATGGATGGCCAACGCTGACGTGGACGTTGGTTCCACCGCCTAGGCGCGGGGCAACGTCGTAGATGTAGTAGTTCATGTCCTTGTCAATGCAGGTTTGCAAACAAAACGGCCCAATAATGCCAGGGTCGTAGTGCTCTTTGCTTGCGGTTATGAATTTCTCACCCAGTTCAAAGGCCTTCTCCAGAAGTGATTCTCGGATGGTGGCGGTGTTGTGCCCAACCACCGTCATTTCAGGGATTTGCTGATGAAGGGGCATCGTCATTTGTTGCGGAGCAGGAAGGCGCACATGTCCATCAAGTGAAGATTCAAACCGCCAGTCAACGCCAAGCAATTCAAGCCGCTCACCCTCTTCAGCCAGTGGGCTGTAGAAGAAGTTCAAATTGAACACTGGACCAATCACATAGCGTTCGATACGGGCGCCGTCCAGCGAAGCTTGGTCAATAACGCCTTCAGCCAGCAGTGCAGCGGATTTTTCTTGGTACTCTTTG
>DUIU01000167.1:8675-11116 GCA_013330155.1 Candidatus Poseidonia sp.
TCAAGTTTCTTTTGTGCGTGATGAAGTTTAACGATCACGAGGCAATCAATCTCTTCGGGGCTGTCGATTTTTTCCGGATAGGGGAGGCCCGCCTTCTCAAGAATCCAGTAATAGTCTTGGTCTTCGGTTCGTTCTTCCATCCTCAGCATGTTTCGGGAACCAAACATTGGAACTCGGAAGTTTTCTTCAATATCTGAAATAGCCGAGTAGGACGTAAACGAACGGTTCGGGATGTAGATGACGTTCCTTTTCCTCATTTCAGCTTGCATCTCCGGGTCAAGGACGTCGTTGAACTCGTTCAAGACAATCGCTTTGTCGACCATCCCCCTGAACACCCGTCCAGATGAACTTCGGTGTGTTTTGAAGTAGTTGGCGTAGGTTTTGTGGCGTCCTTCTTTGCAGTAGGCCACCGTTGGAAAGCCTTCTTCAATGGCTCCATCGCAAATGTCCAAGGCCGAATGGGAGGCTGTCATTCCGATGCGAAGTTTCAGTCGATCATATTCCTCAACGATAGAGGCGATGTCAGAATGGCCAATCATGCATACCACGTCCGAACCAAGTGCTAGGTTGGGGGTTTTTGATGTATCCGTACGGTTTGTTTCAGTCAAACCGCTGGAGTTGCATCAATTCCTCGGTGGAAAGCGTCTCTCCTGCAAGGAGTTTTGCCATCAAATCCTGGGTCTGGTCGCTTGCCGCAGGTCGCTGGCCCTGTCCGGCACTCGCACCGCGCATGGCTCGCAAAATGTCCTGGATGGAGTGCAAGCATCGAAGGGACACGATGTAGAGGCTGTGCTCTTTGTCAGCTTCTTTCTTCGATGTACGGAGTTTTCGGTGGGCTGCTTCGGCCTTCTCTCGCTGGCGGTCGACTTCTGCGTTCCATTGGAGCATGTTGTCGTGGGCGCTTTGGGCGGCTTCAGCAGCCTCAGTAACGGCATGGTGGGCTGCTTCTTGGAGGGCAATGGCTTCTCGAAGCTCACCGCTTCCTTCAGCATTCTCGGACGCTAACTGGGCGGCTTTGAGTGCCTTTCGCTTTGCATTCAGTTCCTTCATTTTCTTGAAGTACTTTCGCTCGTTTTTGCCTTGGTGCTTGCCTTGTTCGAATTCTCGCTCTAGGCGTTCCATGGTTCGCGTCAACGACTGGACGGTATCGGGACGAATCGGGCGTCCTCGTCGGTCAAATTGTTGGGGTTGCTCAGGCTGACCCTCGCGCATGGAATCTTTGGTCTCACGGACGATTTTGTTGGCTTCTTCTCGCTCACGCTTCTTCTCACGGACCATTTCGTTCATTTGGTCGCGAAGGTCGCGCTGTTCACGGACTTGAACAATCAGTTCTCGCACTTCGTTGTTGAGTTCGTTTCGCGTACCAGTGTATTCCTTGGTTTTCTCGTTCCAATCGTCTCGAACTTCACGATGTTGTGTTGCTTTTTTGTCAACCATCTTTCGTCGCTCATCAAGAAGATCTTTGAGTTCTGCCATTCGTCATCTCACCTGGTCTGTGGAGGATTCCCATCCTCCCGCAGTCCTGCGACCAACCTCCCCCATTTAATCCTTCACGGGGCGGCGGACCAACGCTTGACACGCTGATTATGCTGGCCAGTGGACCTCTCGAATGGCGGTTCGTATCGCGCCAAGGTTCGCCATTCGGTTGCATTTGACCACCAACATTCGAGTTCCAACAGGATGGAGAATCACGTAACCGTGTTCCATTACGAGGGTGATCATGGCTTTTTCTTCTGCTGTTTCTATGAGGGTTTGCCATCTGGTCATGTTCGTGGTCGCCTCCTCAACCGGCTCTTCTCCATGAGCGTAAATGACAAATCCGTCTTTTTCAAGAAAGTGAACGGTTTGAACTTCTTCCGTGGAAGTCAGCGTCCGCAATGCCGCTTCAATCATGAACACAACTGGGTACCAAGGTGAATAATCCTTCTCAATCAGTCGGTGGTGGAAGAGGCCCCTTCATCATGTATCCAAGACCTGATTGATAGTAGCCTTTCAATTCCTGCTGAATCGTCAAACCACGGCGCTGGTAAAACCGTTGAGCGCCTGTGTTTCTGGCCTTCACCTCAAGCTGCACATGTCGGAAACCTTTCTTCCAAACCTCTCGATGAAATCGATTCCATGCATCACTGCCATGGTTTTGTCCTTGGTGTTGGGCAGCGATGACAAAGGCCGCCACCCTTACGATGTTTTCTTTGAACGGCGTTCCGAAGAACACACCTTGGATGGTTCTTGGGGGTTCCTGGTCGAGGTCAATTAGGACCAAGTTGGCGTCCCAAACGGGGATTGGGAGGTGGCGAACCGAGGCTTCAGCGTACCGTTCACCGGTTTCGGTAAGAAAAAGGTCAATCACGTTCTGTACTGCACTGGGAGCATAATCAAGGAGGCTTCCTCCTTGGACCCAGGCCATGGTTGGCATTCGCCTCACTCCTTTTTTGCAGACG
>DUIU01000155.1:0-1247 GCA_013330155.1 Candidatus Poseidonia sp.
GAGGTCAAGAAGCCTTGGACACGAGGATTCAAAGTGAACCCCGATTTGGGCACTGTATGGGGAAACGGGACCGTCGTGCCGATATTTTGGACGACGACCCGTTTCAAAATCAACGTTCATCCCCCCGCATTCATCGTGTTCATCAACGGGTCGGAGCCGATGGCACCCACCATTTTGAGACATCTTCTTCGGTATCAGGGGCCATTCTACAGTTTCTTGGGCAAGATAACTGGGAGAAACCGAAACACCATACGGGCAGATTGTGGCACTTTAGTGACATCGAAAAACAACACCTTCGTTTAGCGATGGGTGCCTTTACGCTCGCCCTTGGCTTCATGGCCGTTGGAGGCATATCGGGCATCAGCTACTATGGATTCTCTATGTGGGTCGTCATGCTCTTAATTTCCATGCCTGTCATGTTCATCGCCATTGGACCTGCCTTTCTTCTCCATGAGATTGGCCATAAATTGGTCGCTAAGAAGAACGGTTGTTGGGCGGAATTTCGTGCCGATCCAAAGGGGTTGCAATTTGGAGTCGCTTTGGCGTTCTTTTTGGGATTTTTATTCATGGCCCCTGGCGCCGTTATGGTCGCCGGCCTTGTCACTCGTCGTCAAAACGGGCACATCGCCGTTGCAGGGCCGTTAACAAATCTCAGCCTCTTTCTCATCGGCATACCTCTTTGGGGAGCGATTCTTGGCCTGTCAGGAGCGTTTGACGGACTAACCGCAGGCAGCACGTTGTTCGGGAGAGAGTACATTCTTGATGGCCGATTGGTGTGGCAGGCCATGCTCGTTGATGCCGGCGTCTATTGGCTTGGTGCCAACCTCATTCTTGGTTTGTTTAACATGCTCCCTTTCGGCCCGCTGGACGGATTGAAAGTCAAGGATTGGAATGAACAAGCCTTCTTCCTTGTGATCATGGTTTTCGCCATCCTCGTCTTCACGATGTTTACAGGAGTTTGGACCCCGACCAACGTCTTGCAGTCGATTGCTGACCCGATATCAGGGTTGATTCGTTGATGAGGAGTTTGCTGAACTTAGGCGTTCAATCCATCATCAAAGGTAGGCATTGCGCACAGGATTTTCATCCAAGTGGAAGAAGGAATAGGTTGCCCACCATGTGATGGTGTCAAGCGCATCAACCAAGTTACTCGTACCGGACTGTTCTTCTCCGTAGTCCTTTCCTGTGGTGTCCATCCAGTCGATCATTTCATCCACGGTATCACATGTTTGGTGGTAGCACCAATA
>DUIU01000155.1:1547-2288 GCA_013330155.1 Candidatus Poseidonia sp.
GTAGCACCAATACCCATCCACGAGGCCACCAAAGCCCATGGTAACGGTGCCGAGGTTATCTTGGAACGTAGCGTGGTCTGACCGCGCTGTCGTATCTTCGTAAACGATGATCTCGGGACGGTCTTTGACCATCCAATCATCCACTTTCCACGTATCAGCTGGATGGTCGGTTCCAATCAGCATTGACATTTGTTCTTCCACACCAATGGCGTCGGACCCAATCCACATGGCCAAGCCAACCATTCCAGGCTGATTCATGATGTCGTGGTCCAAACTTGGACCGATGTAGACCCGCATGGGCCAAACTTCCTCATCCTTCGGATAACCATCGGGGTCCACCGCAGGCTGAGGGTCGCATCCTCCTTCACCGCCACCGTGGTTTCCACCGCAAGGGGCGCCGCCACCGCCGGGCCAGTTGACGCCAGCCATGTCGAGGTTGACGTAATTGGTTACCTCGACGTTCGGGTTGTCTTCTTTGACCCAGTAATCGGTCCAGAAGTCGCTTCCTCGCTTTCCTCCTTCTTCACCCGACCAAAGACAGAACACCATCGTGTTGCGGGTGTTGAAATTCGCCATCGCTTCGGCGACGGTGAGCACCATGGCGGTTCCTGCCGTGTTGTCGTAGGCCCCAACTCGTGTTCCGTAGGTTCGACCGAAAATGTGCGGGTCGAGCATGCCGCCATTGACCGGCGGCGCGATGTCAAAGTGAGCACCAAACACCATCCATTTGTCTGGATTGAC
>DUIU01000155.1:2665-2989 GCA_013330155.1 Candidatus Poseidonia sp.
GAGTCGTAGGTGAACCGTTGCGTGATGACTTCGAGGCCGAAACTTTCCAGATTGCCGATGAGGTATTGTGCGGCGTCTTCGTAAGCTGCATTTCCTTGTCCGGCCCACCGGTCGAGGTAGCCGACGGCACCGTCAGCAGCGTCCGTTAAATCGGGCGTTTCGTCTGACATATGGCTGATATAATTGAAGACGTTCAAACCATCAACCAATCCCGTTGAGTGCCGCCCACCATCAGCCTCACCGTAGGCCGCTGCCATTGGCCGTTCAATCGGCACACGAACGGCTAACACTGCACCTCCCGTGCTGTTGGATGGAAGAACGGTG
>DUIU01000155.1:3110-4679 GCA_013330155.1 Candidatus Poseidonia sp.
GCCGACGGCACCGTCAGCAGCGTCTGTTAGGTCAGGCGTTTCGTCGGACATGTGACTGATGTAATTGAACACGTTCAAACCATCCACCAACCCCGTCGAATGTCGCCCACCATCAGCCTCACCGTAGGCTGCCGCCATTGGCCGTTCAATTGGCACACGAACGGCTAACACTGCTCCACCGGTGCTGTTGGATGGAAGAACGGTGTCCAGCGTTCCGTTGACTGCAGCGATACGTTGAATGCCGGGATTGTCACTTTGTTCGTTTGCATCCCTTTGGATCCAGGTACGCCATGACTCCTCAATCGTTCGAATGGGCCAATTCTCCCTTCCGTATTCGCCAAGCATGAAGACGGCTGTGTCGGTTCGGGGCGGTGCAAGGAGGGTCAACATGATCGATTCGCCGGCTTTGAGGTCAACCACTGTCGAATTTTGTACAAACCCGTTGTCGGAGTTCAATAGCAAGTATGGAACGAACACAGCGAGGTCAACCTCTGCAGCGATGGTGACGCCCTGGAAGACGCCCCCAGTCAGGACTGGAGGGGTGATGACCACGTCGTCCGTTGACTCCAAACCGCCCCCGTCCTGCTGCCCAAAACAACCCGACAAAGGGGTGAGCAACATCAAGGAAATCAGAAAGAAGGCTTGGCCAGACCGCTGTCCCATTAAGGGGCCGTGGTGGTTCACCTTCTCAAGGCATTCGCCTGAACTAAAAAAGGCATTCAGGAATGAAGCATTCGGTTGAAATTCGTGGCGTTCAACCCCAAATTACCCGCAAAGGTTGAACTCCACCTTCTCAACTCACATCACATGAGTTGGGCCCTCGACGCCGGAAAGATTGGCCTCACCGCCCTCATTATTTTCGCTGTTGTACAGGTCAGTGAGCGCAATACCTTGCTCGCAGCAGTCCTTGCCTCAGTCCCGATTGTCAGTGTCCTCGCCATGATATGGATGAATCATGACGGCCAATCTGCCGAAGAAATTTCGGGTTTTGCCAAGGACATTGCGTGGCTCCTCATTCCATCGCTGCTGATATTCATCGTCATGCCACTCCTTATCGAACGAGGCTGGGAGTTCTATCCAGCACTGGGGGCAGGCCTCTTGACCACCATTTTAGGGTATTTTCTCATGATTCAAATCATGGAAAAATACGGATTCGTGGCATAATTTGGACCGATTCTTTGATGAGGGAACAGGGACAATGTATTCATGAGAATATGTCAAAAAAGAACCGACAGCAAACGACTCAACGACCAAAACCCCTCTTTTCGAGGCATTTTATTGAAACGGTGAACGACGCTAACTGCCCATTGATCGAAGGCTGAATCACATCACATGAGTTGGGTCTTCGATGCAGGAAAGATTTGTCTCAATTTAATTCAGCCATCACTCACTCTTCTTCCTTCTTGAACTGTCCAATGACAATTGGTTCGGTCACCTTCGTCATCGAGGGGGTTTCATCTTCCTTCCGTTCTGTCGCGATTGAGATGGTCAAGGCAACCATGCCAATGAGTGAGATGGCGGCAAGTACCAGGACCATTGGTGAGTCTGTAGCGGACGACGCTTCCGCCT
>DUIU01000121.1:0-144 GCA_013330155.1 Candidatus Poseidonia sp.
GTTAGGGCACATAACAACGCTTCGCCGAGTGAATGGGCCCGGACGCGTGTTGGCATCAATTACCACTCACGGTGCTTATCTTGAGGGTGAATCGACCGTTTGGGCGGGCTTTGGAGCGGTTGGTATCGCTCTTCCCCCCATGGG
>DUIU01000121.1:485-3026 GCA_013330155.1 Candidatus Poseidonia sp.
CCATCGCCGTTGAAGTTGTTAGGCGTGGTTGATGCATTGCGTGATGCCGGATTGGCTCCTTGGGTTCACGAGGACGCCTCAACCCTGGTATGGCAGAAGGTGTTGTTGAACATCGCCATCAATCCAATCGCCGCCCTTGCGGGTTTGAAAAACGGAGAACTGCTCCAACCCGACCTCTTCAATGCCTGCATGATGGTGTACAGAGAGGCTGCCCAAGTGGCTGCCATGGAACGTGTTTTGCTCCCAAGTGAAGCGGATTTTGAAGCCCATCTCCGGGAGGTATTGGAGTTGACCAAGGGCAACACATGTAGCATGCTCCAAGACATCAAAGCCGGCCGTGGAACAGAAATTGAGGCCTTGAATCAAGCACTGGTCGTCCTCGCAGAAGAACACGGAATAGCGGTTCCAATCAATCAGACGTTGGTGTCTTTGATTCGTGCCTGTCATCCTTGAGCAGGTCCACATTGTAATGGAGGCCCCTGTTCTCAAGGCGAGCGAGAGCATCATCAACGACCAATTGACCTATCAAGCACAGATTGCGAAGTTCAACGATTTCACGGGTTGGCCTGGAGGTTTCCCACATCATGTCAATCTCTGAATGAAGAAGATCGAGGCGTCGTTTAGCTCGCTTGAGTCGCTGGTTTGAGCGTACGATTCCCACCTCCTCCGACATGGTGGCCACCAGGCTCGTACGGTCGTGGATGATGGGTGCATGTTCTTTCAATTCTTGAAGTCCTTCAGCACGCCATTGTGGGTGATTGCCATCGTACGTCGTTGGAGGGTGTTCAATCAAGTGTTGAGCCACTCGCTCGGCATACACGACGGCTTCAAGTAGACTGTTGGATGCCAAACGGTTGGCTCCATGCATGCCCGTGCACGCCACTTCTCCAATGGCATAGAGGTGTGGCATCGGCTGATTGGTATCGCGGAGGTGTGCGCGACCGATTTCGTCAACCCGGACGCCTCCCACCATGTAGTGGGCAGCAGGGACCACAGGAATCGGGTCTTTTCCAAGAACCAATCCTTCCTCTTCCAAGCGCCGAGCAATGGTAGGGAACTTTTCCTTCCATGGGATATCAAGGTGAGCGGTGACAAGGTGGACATGAGTGGTGCCGAGCGTTTTCATTTGCTGGTCAATGGCCCGGGCGACGATGTCCCTTGTGGCCATTGAGCCGGCCGGTGTGTAATCCAGCGTGAACGAATACGGTTCAGGTGATGGAATTGAGCGGCCCTTTTTCGTGGCAGAATCACAGGCGTTTTGCCAAGCCACCAGTCCACGGTCATCCAAAAGAACAGCCCCTACCCCTCGAACCGCTTCGGAAACCAAGAACGGACGGGGAGACGCAGATGCCAAGGCGGTGGGGTGGAATTGAATGTAGGCCATGTCCTCAACGCAAGCACCTGTTCTATAGGCCATGGCCAACCCATCCCCGGTGGCTACATCGGGGTTGGTGGTTTGTTTCCACAACCGGCCTACTCCGCCCGTAGCAAGAATGATGGCGTCGGCCTCAAGGGTCACCACCTCCTTGGAGTCTTGGTCGAGGCACCAAACTCCAGCTACACCCTGCTCAGGATGACCATGGTGGCGCTGAATCAAGTCAATGGCGAGGGTGTTGGGTTTGAGGGCGATCCCTTCGTGATGCTTGGCGTAAGACGTGAGTGCGCGTTCAATCTCCTTTCCAGTAGCGTCTTTGGCGTGCAGAATTCGCTTGGTTGAATGGCCGCCCTCTCGGATAAATGAATAGTTCCCGTTTCTTTCTTTCTCAAATTCAACACCGATGTGGATCAAATCCCGTATGCGCTCGCCGGCTTCGTGAATGATTGAGCGAACGACCGTCTCATCGCATGCTCCGTCTCCTGATTGAAGCGTGTCTTGGACATGAGATTCCATGCCTTCGAGGTTGGTTTTGTCAAGGATGGCCGCAATGCCACCCTGTGCCCAATTTGTTGAGGAGTCCTTTGGCCGCTTTTTTGTGACCACGGTGACCTGATGGCCTGCATCAGCAAGTTTACTCGCAGCAAATAAGCCAGCAATGCCGCTGCCGATGATGGCGATGTGGGCCATGTCTCATCCCTCCCTTGCGTCTCCCTCTCCATCCCCCTTCTTGACGGTGATGGCGGGGTTGGGTTTTGTTTGGGCTCGCAACCCCTATCAATTGGGGTCTGTTGGGAGACACGAGGACCCTCTCATGTTTGGATTGTCAATGAGAAAGATTCTCACCATTTTTGGGGCCTTGATGATGCTCTTTGTTGTCGTCAATGTGCAGTTTGGTAGCGTTGCACCACGTGTGATTGACGGAGCGGAAGGCTACAAGTTGGACGCTTTTCTGATGTTCGAGCCAAGTTGTTCCTTTGACACTGTTGAGGAGGAGCTTCGCTCGAGTGGGACCTCCTATTGTTTAGGAGAGGTAGGGCAGTGGTCCGGTGCCGACGTACTCATGCTCATGGAAGGTTTGTTCTTGTTCGTCTATGGTTTTGAATTGCCACAGAACAAAGGCTGGGCGCGGCGGGTGTGGGAAATCGGCTTGATTATAGGGGGGG
>DUIU01000024.1 GCA_013330155.1 Candidatus Poseidonia sp.
AATTTGTTCAAGGAACGTCATGCTCTCTCCCAATCTGAATTTAGAAAACTGGTTCAACCTTTGATTCGAACCGGCCATATCGTCCAGGATTTCCGAGGTGGTTTCCGCAGTGTATTCGTTCCTCCCGATGTTGATCGGGCTGAATTGAGAAAGGAGTACATTCGGAAATTGGTCGAAAAATTCCCAGTTATTACTTTGCGTCAAATGACTCAACTCGCTGGCCCCTCGTTCAAACCGGAGGAACTGAAGGCGGTGTTGAACTCGTTTGAGGAAGATGAAACGCTCATCAAGGGCTTTTTGATTGAGGATTTCCACCAAGTCTGTTGGGGTCGCAAGGAACTGCTCAAAGAGGCCAAATCCATCCCCTCAATTCGAGACTTTGTTCTGCCCCCATCCGATCCAATTGCACCTTACTTTGCAGACATCATGAAGGAACGGTTTGGCTTTGGCTCAGCCTATCTTGTCTTCAGAAACGCCGAACCCGTGGCTGCATTCAAGGCCAATACACGGAACAAGATCATCGACGTCAAAGACTACGAAGGCTCCGAAAAAGCATGGCGTATTGTCAAAGAATTTGCATGGGAACACCAAATGCCTCTCCAAACCGACCTACGGATTGGTGGAAAGAAGCTGCAATGACGCTCATCTTCTGGTGGCCGGGGGAATCTTCTTGACCGTAGGGTGGAATTCCTGACCATGGAACAGTCAAGATTTCAGCGAGCCGTTGTTCGATTTGATGCCATAGCTGGTGGAATTGGCCCACAGGTGATGCTGTCCATTGCCTTCCTACCGATGGCGTTGGGCGGCTTGATGCTTCTTTCAGTCCTTGACGATGGATTCAGTTGGGGAGCCGTCCTTCCCGGGTCAATCCTCGTTTTCTTCGGTCTGACCTTCCTCACGCTCTACGCAGCCAATGCCTTCCAGAAAATCAAGATGCACAAAGAGCACGATCGGTCCTCGGAGAGAATGAAACTTTGACGCTCTCATTTCCGACCAGCCCTCTTCGGTCAACCCACCATGTTCTTGAAATAGGAACTCGGCGTGGATGGACACATGAACAGAGCCATATTCTTGGTATCTATCTTCCTTTTGAGTCTCTCTGCACCGTTGTTCTCCACGGTCCAAGCCGATGAAACCGATGAGATGGGTGTGCTTCACACGGCGGTTAATCCGGCAAACAACAACACCTATCACTTGCTTTCAGCCTCTTCTTGGGAGGATGCGGCATCCTACGCTCGGTCGCTGGATGGTTTCCTTGTCACGGTTGATGATGAAGCCGAGAATACCTGGCTTTTCGACACGTTTGCCTCATGGGACAATCAGTCTCGCCATTTGTGGACTGGATTGTCCGACGCTGGTGAAGAAGGGTCCTACCGGTGGCACGATGGTACACCATTCCTCTACCGCGATTGGGGCGAAGACCAACCATCGGAAGGGGGAGATGAGCACTACGTCCACATCGCGAGCACCAACATGGGCAACATCATGCCAGGCACGTGGAATGACCTCGAAAATGACCCACAATACTTCCCGGTTTACGGTGTAGTTGAACTCGGTCCAGGCGCCGATTATGCCCTCCGATTTGACGGACACAGCGACCATGTGGTGATGGACCACGATGACGGCCTGGACATGACCAACATGACGCATCTGGAACTTTCAGCATGGGTTCATCCCTACACGGTGGAAGGAAATCAATTCATCGTCATGAAGGGCGATTATGGATGGGGCCTCTATCTGCACGACGACCATGTTGCCTTCTCTTCCGAATACAGTCTTTCGCAACATCCCGTCTCCAACGGCACCGTCGAAGTTGATGCGTGGTCCCACATCCAAGTTTCAGTAGTTGTGGGCGAAGGATTCACCTTCCACATCAACGGTGTTGAAGCAGGTGTCGTTCTGGACGAAGATGCCTCGATCCCCCTTGGTGACTTTGGTTCAAACGATTGTTATGAAACCGGATTGGACTGCGATGAACTGTACCTTGGGCGAATGGGAGCCGGGTGCGATTGCAACCACTTTGAGGGCGTGATGGACAACATCACGGTCCGAGCTGGAATGAATTCGAGCACGATGGAGGACCGTATTCACTTTGACTTCCCAGAAGGCGAGGGCAGTGAAACTTGGGACGCCTCAGATGAGCGAATGGCTTCCATTGAGGGTGCAGATTGGGTTATGCCAGATGGAAGCATCGTCGCCCAAGCCGTCGAATTGTTCGTCGGCGAGGATTACGAACTTGAGTTCGCTGCCGAAGGGGACACGTTGTTGTTCTTCGTGGAAGTTGAAGAGTATACCCGAGAATTGTACTGGTATTCCTACTCCCTCAAGTTTGGTGACTTTGAGGAGGCGACCGAATACACGCTCTATGCACAACCCAACGTCATTCCCGACGAATGGAACCATGACACGGAATCCGTTGGTGAATGGGGTTTCGTTTACGAGGCGTGGTCCTGGCCAGAGGTTGGTGTCCTTTGGTTCACCATGATCCTCCATACCGACATAGAGGACTTGTTGATTGAACTCGATGCTGACATGGCCGACCCACC
>DUIU01000126.1:0-9121 GCA_013330155.1 Candidatus Poseidonia sp.
ATAAAGAATCCAACCGAAATAACGTTTCGACCTTCCAATTCATGAAGGGAACGTTCGATGAGCGATTGCGGGAAAGGAAGCCGTTCAACCATTTCTTCAGAGGTTTTCGGACCTTCAGAGCCCAGCATTTCAATGACTTTGACCCGCAGGGCTTCCTGTGGGTCTCCCAACGAGCGCTCCTCCCATGAAACCGGTTTGGTACCTGCAAAGGCCGTGGCGATCTTGTAGGTCAGACCGGAGGTGTGGAGTTCGAGCAAATTTTCAATTTCTTTCCCTCCAGCAACGGCAAGGCATCCCAACGTACCGTGAATCTCTGCCATGTAGGGTGTGAACCATTTGCCGTCAAGTTCGTCCTGCCCCGTTCCATCAAGTTTCGTGATTTGCCCGGATTGACACAATTCCTCGACCCAACCACGGATGCTTTCGAGAGGAACATTGGAGAGTTTTTCTCTGTAAAGTGGATTGTTAAACTCACGGTCAAGCCCCCCACCATGGCTCATGAGGCGGAACAATTCTCTGGCGTTCGTAGGCGTGGGTGCCTTGTCTGCGTAATAGGTCGTCAGTTGTTCGCTGGAAAGTTCTGTGGCGAGAGAGCGGGTACCGAGCAAGCGCTGGAGAATGGAAGGATCGATGTCCTTGACCAAGAACGCCCGGGTTTTCATGGACATTAAATCTTCAAAGGCCGACATGAAAAGCGACATGCCAAGCCTTGACGGTACAACCACTTTGGTGTGGACAATGCGAGCGTCGCCCGAGACACAAGCGGTGAGGAAATGTTCGAGTCCAACGAGGTCAATGTCGCCAAACATAATTTCACTTTTGGCTTCCCTCATCAGCAAACTACTGTCCATCGTACGATGCTTCTGTAGCAAGGCTTCCGCACGTTGTTGAAATTGCTGAGGACTGATTTCTTCCGCACCCATTCGCTTTGGAATGATCAGCGAGCGACCAGAAACCTCGCGGAAGCGCTTGGCGAAAATTTGCGTGTTGATGATGTAGCGTTCGATCACGTCAAGGTGATTGTTTTCCCGGAAGGCTCTGTACATCTCCCCGGGATCAACCTCTTGGGAAGTTTTGAGGAGAAGACCGTTTTCATCAAAGGACATTTCAATGACAGCGATGTTATTTGCTTCTGCCAATCCAGCCATAAAGTAACCAAGAGCTGTGTTGAAACCACGCCCACGGCAAGTGGTGATCATGTAGGTTGGGAAAGAGCCTGAAATGACTTGCTCCACCAAAATCCGACGTGAATCCGGTACCTGGAACGAATCCAAAGAATGTTCCTCAAGATGACGTGCGATGGCATTGGCAACCTCGGGTGAGAGACCGTAGACTTCTCGGAGCAACATCCGAGGGTCTTGTTCTCGTCGTAGAGCGACAATGCAATGGCCGATGAGGTCGAGGAGGGCTTGCGACAATTCTCTGCTGCGGCTTCTGGCTTCTCCCGACCATGAAGGGATGGTTGGGCGGTGTCCCGTCACGCTCGTGACGTTCACCCGAGTGCCCTGGATGTTGGTGACACGGTAGGTGGAACCACCGAGAAGAATGACGTCCCCTGTGCGGAGGTTGGAAACGAAAGAACCTGACAACTTACCGAGGATGGAACCTTCTGCGTTAAACACAAGGTAGGAATTATCCGGTGCAATGGTTCCTATGTTGGTGTAGTAAATCATTCTCGAATACCCACGCTTACCGAAAATATTCTCTTCCCAATCAATCCATATGCGTCGTTCTTCCTCCAGCATATCGAGAACTTCAATGAAATCATCGTACTTGAAATTCCGGTACGACCAAGAGTTGACGATGACCTCGAAGGCCTCGTCAATGTCAAGTTCGTTGATAATGACCAGGCCAATGATGAACTGTGCCACGACGTCCAGGCAATTTTGGGGGAAATCAAGACGGTCCATGTCCCCCGTTTGAATGGCTGCTTGAAGCGCAGCCAACTCGATGAGGTCGTCAACGCTGGTTGGCAAAAACCTCGCACGAGGGATACCACCAACGTGGTGCCCGGCCCGCCCAATCCGCTGCAGTGCGGTAGCGATATCTCCGGGACTACCAATTTGAAGAACCAAGTCAACCGAACCAATGTCAATTCCCATCTCGAGAGAGGAAGAGGTGACAACGGCCCTCAAATGACCGTACTTCAGTTTCTTTTCAACGTCCAATCGGATGTTTTTGTCCATGCTGCCGTGGTGTCCGGCCACGAGATCACCGAGGAAAGGTCGTAATTTTTGGACGATGGTTTCCGTCATTTTTCTCGTGTTGGCAAAGACCAAGGTGGTGGTGTGAGCACTGATGAGGTCCGCAATGGCTTCGATGTTGTACTCCAACAGTTTCGCCATGGACAGGTCGCTGAATTTCGGATGCGTGATCAGAATGTCCAAATCCAGTTCTCGAGAGCCAGATATCTTGGCGATGGAAACGGAGGTCGGTTGACCCCTCGCCTCACGGTCATCGCTGCTCACGAGGTATTCTGCCACGGTTTCAAGCGGTTCCATGGTTGCAGAGATACCAATACGCTGAACCGGATTTTTGAGCAATGAATCGAGCATTGAGAGGGTCAGTGAGAGGTGCACGCCGCGTTTGGTTGAAACCATGGAGTGCAACTCGTCAATGATCATGTATTCCACTTCACTCACGATGGGTTGGAAGCGCGGAGACGTGATGGCGATGGCCAAACTCTCTGGGGTGGTGATGAGGATGTGGGGTGGTTTTCTCAACATCTTCTGGCGATCGGATTGGGACGTATCACCCGTGCGGAGTCCAACACGTATCTCTTGGGCTCGGTCGGGAAGGTAATTTTCTGTAATTTCATTTAACGGCCCGATAAGGTTTCGTTGGATATCGTTGGCCAAGGCTTTGATGGGTGAAATGTAAATGGCATGGACTTTTTTCTCTAATTTATTATCCAAGGCCAGCCGAACGAGCTGGTCGATGACGGTCAAGAAAGCCGTCAAGGTCTTACCTGAACCGGTTGGAGAACACAAAAGCAAATGTTGCTTGTCCATGATGGCTGGAATGGCTAATTTTTGCGGTCGGGTAAAATCAGGAAACTTGTCTCTAAACCACTGACGAACGGGTGGGCACAGCCGCTCGTAAAGTGGCTCAGATTCCATGGGGGAATCTAAGTAGACAATTTGAGGCATATTTCTTGCTCACCCGTGGAGGTGGAGTAGGGAAGAGCACATATAAACTGTTGGGAGAGCGTGTGTTCTCGTTTTGCACAAGAAGACGGCCAGTTGATGGTGTTTTATCCCTACGGGATAATTCAACCGTTCAAAATATGAAAAAGAGGTTGCGGCATGTGATTGATCGCCAAACAAAGGGTTTGGTAAACCGATTAAACACGAGATTGATGAACCAATCCGGCATTCTCAAGAGAGCACTTCCGAGTTTGAAGGCACGTTTTGAATTCTTCATGACACGGCCCATTTGTTGCTTCCATCTCCGTTCATATTGATTGAGAGGGGTACCATCATTGAGGTGTTCCACAATCACTTGTCCAGCGATGCGCCCACCGACCATGGCAATGGTGATGCCAGCGCCGTTCGATGGGAGAACCATACCAGCAGCGTCCCCGACCAAAACGTAATTTCCTTTGACGAAGGTTCGGATGGTCCCGGACATAGGAAGCGAACCTGCTCCAGTGAAGGTCACCTCGCCTCCGTATCGTTGGATGAAGTCATCCGTGAGTTGGTTCAAATTTTTCTCTTTGCAAAATTTCTTTTGCACGCCCAAACCAATGTTCGCCCCGTTGCCTTTCGGAAACATCCACGCATAACCACCAGGGGCCATTGAACCGAAGTGAAGTTCGACGGCGTCTCCATAATCTCCGTCCATAAGGACAAATTTGATGGGGATTTTGAGACTGCTTTCGTTCCAGTAGGCTTTCCTCAAGGGGTCATTATGCCCGCCTGCTCCAACAATAATTTTGCCTGTTAATCTTCGTCCGTCTTTGAGGTGGACGGTGTTGCCCTCAACGGTAGTGACCCTCGAATCGGTTAGGTACGTCGCTCCCTTTTCCTTGGCCAGTTCAACAAGGGCCTCGTCATGGGCAACACGGTCAAGCATGTAGCCATCAAAGGGATACTTCAGGGGCTTCCCTGACGGCGGGACGATGAACATCTCTGTGGTCTCCCGTGAAATGGCGTGAGCCGGTGTTTGAAGGAGATCATCAATATCAGGGACATTGGGGCAAAGACGCCTCATCTCATCGTTGGTGGGAACCAATTCACCGCATTGAAGGGGGCTTCCAATCGGGTCTCGCCGGTCAATGACAAGGACTTCTCTCCCTCCTTCGGCAATGTATCGGGCCGTGGTGGAGCCTGCTGGCCCTCCACCGATGACGATGACCTCCCAGTCCGATTTCTCAAGACTCATTGTGAGGAACCAACCACGACCGTGATTTAACGCTGTGTATGTCAGATTCAATGTTTTTTGGAACCGAGGTGGAGAAGTTCATAGGCAAGGCCCATTACCATCGGGATAAGGTGCACTCACGATGACAGGGACTGGACGTTTAGAGCGGCTCAACGGTATGCTTCGCCGACGAGGTTTTCTCTTACCCGCCTTCGAAATCCACGGAGGCGCCAAAGGCCTGTATGACTTCGGGCCGGTCGGTGGTCGAATGCGCTCACGTATGAATCAGCGTTGGTTGGACCACTGGCTTCGCCTTGGCAACGTGGTTGAGGTTTCCTGCCCTACCGTGACACCCTACGCTGTGCTTGAGGCCAGTGGCCACGTTGGCGAATTTTCGGATTTCATGACCGAATGCACAACATGTGGAGAGGCGAGTCGAGCTGATACGCTTCTGGAGGAGCACCATCCCAATCCTGATTCGCTGAAGCGGGATGAACTTCAATCTCTCCTCAAGGTTGTTAATCCACCATGCCATGCTTGCAATGACCCCAAATGGAGCGACATTTCCGCTCAAAATTTGATGTTCAACACCACCATTGGCGCAGGCGACTCTGGACGCGCTGGATTTCTTCGACCTGAAACCGCCCAAGGCATGTTCACCTCGTTCAACGCCCTTCATCGGCATTTCCGGGAACGATTACCCTTTGGAGCCATGCAAGTTGGAAAAGGCTACAGGAATGAGATCGCTCCGAGGCAAGGAATGATTCGGTTGCGCGAATTCAACATGGCTGAACTTGAATACTTCATCGACCCAGAAGCGAAACTCAACGATGACCTCTCACCGTGGGACGATCGCCCCATGCAACTTCTCGCAGAGGGAAAGGAGCCCTCGATGATGAAACTCAGCGACGCATGTAAGGATGGACTTATTCGCCATGCTACCGTCGGCCGGTTCATCGGTCTAACCTATGATTTTCTTGTTGATGTCGGCATCGACCCATCACGTCTTCGGTTTCGACAACACGAGAAAAATGAAATGGCTCACTATGCGATGGATTGCTGGGACGCTGAAATCGAAGGAAGTTATGGCTGGGTTGAATGCGTAGGTATCGCACATCGAGGATGTTATGACCTACAAAGCCATGAAGATGCGACTGGAAAAACCCTACGTGCTCGGCGTGAATTTGACGAACCTCGGACCACGGTGATCGATGCATGGACCATCAACGGCGCGACCGCAGGTCCGGCGTTCAAAGCACTTGCAGGCCAAGTGAAAACCGCCGTCGAATCCCTGCCAAAGGCAACCAACTTCCCCTGCCAACTTACCTTGCCGGGAGGTGAAGTGGTTGAAGTCAGCGAAGAACACGTCAAACCGAATCAACAAACCATCAAGGAAACTGGCGAGTGGTACATCCCTCACGTCATTGAACCTGCCTTTGGTATCGACCGTATCATATGGCACGTCATTGACCATGCCTATCATGAAATCGAGAAAAACGATGAAGCCTACACATTGATGCGACTTCAGCCGAGCATCGCCCCGGTGGACTACGCTGTCTTCCCGCTGTTTGAGAAAGACGGCATGGATGAGTTAGCTTGGAAATTGCATCAACAACTTTGCCAAACATCTGGCCTCGTTTCAATGTACGATGGAAGCGGCTCCATTGGACGAAGGTATGCTCGTGCTGATGAAATTGGCGTACCGGTGTGCATAACCATCGACCACCAATCACTGGAAGACAGCACCGTCACGGTGCGAGACCGAGACACAGGTGAACAACAACGGGTCCCAATTGATTCGCTTTGAAGAGAACAATGCCTGACATAATTCAATGGTGAAGGTTGAAGAACCCTCCACTCAAAGTTCAACCATGGGTCAAGCAAGCGATTGGACGGAGCGTCATCGCCCTCGGTCCGAACAGTTGCTTGAAGGGAATGAAGTCCAACGTCGAAAAATTCGAGCATGGCTTGATGAATGGCAAAACGGTACGCCAAAGAAGAAAGCGATTCTTCTGATTGGCCCTCCTGGTGTTGGAAAAACAACCGTCGCCAGAGCCATTGCCGAAGACATGGGTTGGAACGTGATTGAACTCAATGCCAGTGATGCCAGAAACGCTGCTGCTATTCGAAAAGCAGCCACCAGCGGGGCGACACATCGATCTCTGTTTCATGACCCATCGGCACCACCGTCAAGAACGCTCATTCTTTTGGACGAGGTGGACCATCTCTCCGGTGGATTACGCCAAGTGAGCCAAGAACGCATCGAACGGGCCATGTCGGGTGATGATGAACGACCAGGCTCAAC
The DNA here is from genome assembly GCA_013330155.1 of Candidatus Poseidonia sp. GTDB lineage: Archaea > Thermoplasmatota > Poseidoniia > Poseidoniales > Poseidoniaceae > Poseidonia > Poseidonia sp8339u. The sequence continues at coordinate 6,668 of DUIU01000126.1, forward strand.
CCTTTCAGGTGATTCAGGAGGGAAGGCTGAACTCCTTCGCCTTCTTGACCAAACCAAACAACCGGTCATCCTTGCTTGCAATGAAGAGATGGGTCTCTGGGGTCGAAACTCTTCATGGAGAAGTACGAGGGACCGATTTACCCGGCATCTTTTGAAAATCAATTTTGTACGAGCGAATGACGAGGCTCTCCGACGTATTGCGCGCCGAGTCCTTCGAGAAGAGGGCATACCCTTCGACGATGCAGCCATTGATGCCCTTGCAAAAACCAATCACGGCGACCTTCGTGCACTCGTTCGAGATTTGCAAGTCCTCACGACAGGTTTGAAGGGTGAATCGCTCAATGCCGCCATGGTCCATGCCCATGCAAAGGCCAGCCAAAGGGACGTCACAGTTGAGATTTTTCCGGGGCTCGACAGCCTCTATAGAGAAAGAAACAGCGAGAATGCAGCGACCCTCATCCGAACCATCGACAAAGACGCCTCAGAGTTCCTCAATTGGGTTCATTGGAACAATGCATCGTTGTTTACGCATGGACCAAGCATTCGACGGGGTTCAACCACGTTGCTGCAGGCCGACCGAGCGATGATGGGTCGTTTTCTAAACACGGCACATCGTTCTACATACTGGACGCATCATTTGACGGCGCTTGCTGCATCAACGGCAAATGATGTACCCCTCCAAGGCCGGATTTTTCCATCCTACCCTCATTATCTGAGGCGTTCAGCACCATCAGGGCGAGCCAGCATTATTGAGAAACTTGCAGACCTGGCCGGCACCAACAAAGCCATTACGCGAGAGGAATTCCTGCATCCTTTGTTCGTGCTTATGCAAGACGATGGTCCACTTGGAGATTCCACATTGTTCGAGGTCTCCCTCGGGCTTGGCCTGTCGGCAGAGGAGCATCTATCGCTGGCTGGATTGGCCAAATCACGACGTTCCTCGAAAGCCCTCATCAACGACTACGAGCAGGCAGAAGAAATTCACCAAGCCGCCCAAACCAAACAGCGAGAAGAGGAACTTCAACGGGTTGCAGCAACTCAGCGAGTCGAAGTGTTGGTCAATCCCAAAGAGGAAACCAAGCCGACAAAGGATGTTCCAAACGAAGACGAAGAACCAGGACCCTCCCCCGGCCAGATGACGTTGTTCTAATCTTCCGAATCCTCTCGGTCAAGGATTCGCTTCACCATGGCCATGGCTTGCCGTTCACCATCCGCTTTCTCTTGCCGGCGCCAGCTGTGGGGGTGAAGCACAATGATGGCAGTAAGCAATTCAAGACGGCCAAACCACATCAAAATTGAAGTGAATATCAGGGATCCTGAATTCATGCTCGCCCATGTTTCAGTGGGGCCATAAGCACCGAGGGCTGGACCCGTATTTCCAAGACCAGAAGCGGCTACAGAGAAGATGGTTTCAAACGAAGCATCGGGCATCATCATTGCCAGAACAATGCAGGAGAACCCAAACAGAATCACCCAGATAAACAACATGCCAACCACCAAGCTGACCTGTTTCTGGTCAACCACTTCATCGTTCATTCGAATCATGTGGATTTTACGTGGCTGAGCGATACGACCCAATTCTCGAAAAGCGACTTTGATTCCAATTCGAATTCGCATCAATTTGAGGCCACCACTGGTTGAACCAGCACAAGCTCCGACAATCATCAACAAAAAGAGGATAATCCGAGCAACTCCGGGCCACGAAGCGTAATCTGCAGAAGCGTATCCCGTGGAAGTACCGATTGAGAGAACATGGAACAGGGTGTCTAGGACCGCCTGCCCAAGAGCAACCCCCACCAGGACGAGAGAGATGGTAATCAAGACAACAGCCCCTGAAATATAGATCAAATAGGTTCGAAATTCTTCATCCTTGATGGCTGCTTTGAAGTCGCCGGCACCCATCAACCACATCAAGGTGAAATTGACGCCGGCGAGGAACATGAAGACGATGATAATGATTTCAACAGTTGATGAATCATAGTAAGCAATACTTGCATCACGGGTAGAGAAACCACCGCTCGGCATGGTTGTGAAGGCATGGTTGATGGCGTCGAAGGCCGACATGCCACCAATGAATTTCAAAGCGAGCATCTCAATGAGCGTGAGCATGAGGTAAAGACCCCAGAGCGCCATGGCGGTTTGTCGAAGTTTTGGACGAAGGCGGGACAAAGAAGGTCCTGTGAGTTCTGCACGGGCCAGCGCCATGCCACCTCCGATGATTCGTGAGAGAACGAGCATACCGAGCATAACAACCCCCATACCCCCGAGCCATTGGGTCAAGGAACGCCAAAGCAAGAGCCCACGGGGTTGCGCATTGATGCAATCCACGGTGGTTCCAGGAATGCAATTCGGACTCATTGAGTGGGAGAGAACAGTGGCCCCCGAGGTGGTAAAGCCTGACATGGATTCAAACCACGAGTTGACGAACCCTCGCAGAATATCAATCAACAAGGC
>DUIU01000126.1:9492-13486 GCA_013330155.1 Candidatus Poseidonia sp.
AGAACGGTGAGCGGCCAGACCAATCCGACCCCAACAAAGGCTTCCAAATCTCGCAGGCGTTGCGCAGAATCAGTTCGCGTGAACAACCCAAGCATCGCCGCCCCCAAGCCTCCACTGATGAGCATGGCCGGCAGGAAGGCTTGCAAGGCCAATTCCCAACCGTCGAGCCACACGGTTATGAGACCACAGAAACCCAACGGTACAAGGAGGGCCAACAAGGTCCACCCAAGAATGAGGTTGAGCACATCATAGCGCATGATTACACCTTGAATCGCTTTTGAGCATCAGCAACCTTCTCTTTTAGGCAGAACAGAATCACTCGGTCGTTCTCCAAGAGAAGCTCCTCAGGTCTTGGAACGAGGGATTCCCAATTTCCTGAAAGGTTTCTTCGTTTGATGAAAGCAGGTCGCATCCAGTCAGGGAAATTTGCCTCACTCATGACCTTCCCTGCAAACTTGGCCTTTTCGGTGACCTTGAGGGTTATACCGACCACGTTGGGTACTTCAGCCAGAAGCGTGTAATGTCCAGAAACACTCTTGTGAATGTGGGACAGAATGTTGTTGACAGCCACACGGTGTCGGTCAACGGCAAATGAGATTCCCATTCGTTGGGTCACCTTCACCAAGTCAGCATCGTACAGCATCAAGCCGGTGTGTGGGACGCCAAGATCGGCCATCAAAAGAACGGCAGCAATGTTGGCATGGTCGTCATCAAGGGCACTTAGCGCAACATCATATTGGTCAATGGAGATCTCCTCCAAGATGGAACGGTCCAAATGGTCCCCGTGTATGACGTCAATGTTGGCATTTCCACCCGTCTTTGACCCCGCGAGCTTGTTCGCTAGGTGGAGTTCCCGTTCGAGAACTGTAACCGTTGCACCATGGGCCAGCCAATCTTCAGCCATTTTTGTCCCAATGTTCGTGGCACCAACGATGACGACCCTTGGGGATTCTGGAAAGTAAGAAATTTCGTGTCCAAACGTGATAAGGGCCGGGTTGAAACTGTCCAGGCCAATGACCGAGACAGCCACTCGGTCGCCCGCTTCGAGGATGCTTTCATCCGTCGGAACGAAACTCCGCTGTCCATCACGTTTGACACCGACGATGTTGGGGAGTCCATGAACAAAATCGTCCTTCACTTCTCGAAGTGGACGCCCAACAATGTTGTGAGCCGATTCTCCGATATCAAATTCAATAACGTAGGCATCATGCTCGAATGGAATCACTTCCTCCAAGTCTGTTGAGCGCAAACCAGCATTGAGCCGTTGGATAGCGCCGTGCAGGGGGTTGACGACATGGTCAACGTTGGCCCATTCAACAAGATGACCCTGCTTGTATTCTTCGACGTAGGAGGTGGTCCTCAAACGACAAATGCTTGTCAAACCGTCTTCTCCATCGTTGGCTTCATGGGCGTGTTCAGCAATCGAACAAGCGATGAGGTTGGCCTCATCCGAAGGGGTAGCGGCAACGAAGACGCTGGCATAATTGATGCCGGCTTCCAAGAGCGTTTCTCGTGATGTTATGTTTCCATTGACGACCAAACAATCGAGCGACTGCGCATTGGCCACGGCACGTGAATCGTTGTCGACCACGACGAGGTCGTATTTTTCATTGGCCAATGCCTTCGCGAGTGCAATTCCAACCCGTCCAGCACCACCGATAATGACACGCATGTTTCCTCACCTCTCAAAACGCTTCAGCGTATTTCTTGACTTTGTAGGTCCCACCGTTGAGTTCAACGGAGCCTTGGGTTTCAAAACCACGGAGGCGGTCAATGCTACTACCGCTATAGGTCTCAATGCCCACAGGATGATAATAGTCGTAAACCATTCCACCAGTTCCATCGGCTTCCTCAATCCAGTCAAGGTATGCAGTGGGTGTTGAGAGAAGCCACTTGTTGTTCACCACATCCACTTGAGCCTCCACAAAGCAGGTTTGAAGAACGATGTTTCGCTCCTCACACCAACTGTCTTTCAATGGAAGTTGGATGTAGCCCCAAGCGTGCGCTTCCCATCCATCGTTGGAAAAGAAAGGGTCACCAAGGACGCCGAAGGCATACCATCCAGGGATACCACGGGTCCTCAAGAGGCTGAAGAAAGCATTGGTTTGCTCATCGCAATCTCCAGTTCCAGCAGCGAGGCAAGCTGGACCCGAGCGAGCAGGCGCTGGAGCCTCTCGGTCGTAGGTGATGAAGGTGTGAAGGTAATCGAAAGTGGCTCGAGAAAAGGCATAGGCGTTGTCCGAACTACCCTCTGGAAGGCTGCTTGAGATTGCATCTGCCGTAGCCATAACAATCGCATCTTGAGCGTTGATGGCGTACCCAGCACTTCCACCACGGTCGTACCAATAATCACCGCCAAATTCGGCCTGACGTACGCCGTTTCCACGGTAGGCCAAGTCTGCAAACGTTCCAGAATTCTCAGCGTTGATTCCATCACTCTTTCCGACAATGGTCTCTTTGACACGGCCGTCATCCCACCAGCTGTAAGAGGTCGATTGAATTTGGATGTTGAAGTCGTATCGGACCGAACCACCGTTTTGGAAATTTGAGCGGACTTTGACACACTTGGCCATCGGACATTGTTCATCACCACTACCAACGTCCGGCCACCAGACCTTATGCCCGTTCGCTGTGGTAATCGCATTGGAGTAAGGGCGGTCAGGCATGCCATCGATGGGGATATTGATGTCTTGGCCGTCGATGGAGAGCGTGATCTGGAGCGTTTGCTGAAGAGCAGTTGGCGCTGCCGATTCAGTCGAATCGCTGTACATGAATTGCGCCGCACCCGAAAGAGAGGAATACACCGTTGGTGGAATCAGGATGTTCTCGGTTGCGCTGGCTTGACCCGTAGCGGATACATCAGAGATTTTTGACAAGGTGTAACTGGCCTCGTTTGGATAGACATGGTAGGGAGCCAGTTGAGACTGAAGGAATTCTTCTACACCACCAAATTCGCCAAACACGGCCTCTTGGGCTTGTGGAGACAGAAGAACAAAGGCCACCAAGCCCAGCATAGCGAAACTACGGAAACGGTTTTTCCGACGCTTCATGATGTTGCGCTGCCGACCAGTATGCGTTTGAACGACGCCACGGCGTGAAGGTTTGTTGGCCATCAAGTAAGTGGTGTCCTTGTTGCCCTTTTTCTTGCTGAATTGTTGTTCTAGGCGATAACTTCCACGATCGCCTTTGGGCAACACGCGACCACACGAGTAGCAAATCGTGTCGCTGGGCAGCGTAGCACTGCGGCAATAGGGGCATGCACCCATGTTCTTTGGCTCGGCTGGCGTCGTATAACGATTGTCCAAGATGGCCCGTATGAAAATCTTGGAATTTTGCGCAAGTTTTACCCTCTCAAAAACGCCACATACGCCTAAGTAAGTATTCCTCTACTCTTCGGAATCGAATACGGCTGATGCTTGGGCAGCGGAGGTTGCGCTTTGAGCGACTCGGGCTTGTTCTGCCCAAAGCCGACGTAGCCTCCGACGACCTTCTTTCGGGACGGATTCCCAAATCCATGTTTCAGCAGATGGATTAGCCAAAATGACAAACGGAATGACAAACAACCAGATGGTCGGTGTGAAGACAGCAGAATAAACTCCGACAAGCAGTGCCGAACGCCAAAACATGGACCTCAAAACAGCCCCCCATCGACGGTCGTTCAACATCAAAAAGCCATGCCGAGAGGTGATCAACGCTTCTGCACGAGGAGTAATCACCGACACCAAGGCAATGTTGAGCAAACCAATGGTGGAAAAGATGCCTTCAAATTCAAACATTCGAAACATCACGACCATGGCCGTCATACCACCAATGGCCAAACCGAGTGCCCAACCGCTCGACGGTTGAGAACCCCCTTTTCGAACCCTTGAACGTCGGAGCAAAAGATGAGAAAAAATCGAGGCGATGAGGGACACAAATAGGAGATTGAAAATATTGAGACCGGTCCCGATGGTGCCCCCAGATTCAACGGTTATGAAGTAGGGTCGAAACAACA
>DUIU01000019.1:0-206 GCA_013330155.1 Candidatus Poseidonia sp.
TTGGCTTCGTAACACGGACGATGACCGGCGTACACCCACCCGCCTTTGGTGGTCCCAATGGTGGTCGTGGTTGCCTCAACCGGATGAAACACAAGGCCGCCAAGGGAGATGCTCACGACCATCCCTCAAGCTAACGTGGCTTCCATTCGGCGGTACCACGCCATTCCGTTGGTGTGGTCGGTAAGTTGTTCAAATTGAGGGTATGG
>DUIU01000019.1:530-739 GCA_013330155.1 Candidatus Poseidonia sp.
GAAACCGAGCGCATGTATCCGAAGGCAGCAAAGTCAACGAGGTCGGGCGAGGCACCACCAAAAAACGCCTCCCCATTATGAGCCGTTGTAAATTCAGTCAGGAGGTCGTGCCAGAGTTGCTTCGGCTTGCGCCCGTCGCTTTTGACCCGCTTGCGAGCAATGATTCCCCACATGATGGGGAACCCTGCCCAGGCATAGAGTCGCTTGGA
>DUIU01000019.1:1035-3918 GCA_013330155.1 Candidatus Poseidonia sp.
GCCCAGGCATAGAGTCGCTTGGAGATGAATCCGAATTTTTCAATTTTTGAAATCCGGGTGGTGGTTTTGAGCGCTGAACCAAGGCTGCCGTAGAGAATAGGTACGGTCGCTTTAGAGAGGTGCGTGTCTGCCCAAGTCAACCACTCTTCTTGCCGGGCCGAGTCGCCTTGCGCTGCCATTTTACCGTCGTTGTAGGTTGCATCGATGAGCCGCAAGAGGGGGGTGGAATCCACGTGATGGTCTCCCTGTTGGTCGGTAAAGACAGGCACCTTGCCCCAGTCACCTGCAAACGCGACATCTTTCTTGATCTTCATACCGTTCACACCGACGTAATTGACGTCAACATTGAGGTGCTCAAGGAGACCTCGTACCTTCCAGCAGAAAGGACATGAGTAGAGGAGGTGAAGTGTTGGGGTTTGACCCATGAAAGGCCGAAGCCGACGGCCCTCTTCAAGGCTCGTTCTCTTGTCCCATCCCGGGCTTCCAACCCGCTTTCCAGAATTCAAGGTCGTCCAGCCATCCAAGCCATTCTTTGTCAGTGCAATTCAGCAAACGAAAGGCCCGCCCCTCGAGCCCTTCACGTAATGAGGGCGACATATCGCCAAGGTCCATGGCTTCCTTCCACTCAACTTGCATGTAGCGAATTTGCCTTCGCGCCTCTTCAGGCTGGTCGAAATTCATCTCACAAGCGTCCCTCAATTCTGAAAGCCAGGTCCGCGTGTCCTTCAAGATGGGGTCGTTACTGTTCGAGGTGGCTTTTGCCTTCTTTCCAAACGGCCACCACCCCATGGAGATTCGTTGGAAGGACTGGTTCATGGTCTTGTCCATTCGCCAACGAATTGAAGAAGCACATTCCGGAGTGCATGGCATGGGCCGCTTCACCGTCCACGCCCACGGCGTTCCAAAGGAGAAGGCCATGAGAGAACTCATCGAGATGTACGGGCGTCGTATCAAGGCTCGAGGTATTTCCATTGAATTTCATTCTGCAAAACTTGAACCCGACGCTTATGTTGACCGACTTCTCACGAAACGAGGCAACCTCATTCTGTTGGACGAAGGCGGGGAACAGGACGATTCAGTCGCCTTTGCTAAGCGATTTGAACACTGGCAACTCGCCTCGGACGGCGTGCATTTTGCCATCGGACCAGCCGAGGGCTGGCCCGACCATCTCGGGTTGGCCAACCTTCAGCGTCTTTCCCTGTCCTGCATGACATTCCCTCACGAGCTTGCCACCGTTTTGCTGGTTGAGCAACTCTACAGAGCCACCGAGATTCAGCGAGGTTCGGGTTATCACAAAGCATGATAGCAGGGTGCCGCCGAGGTGAATTCAATGGCCACGATGTTTCTCGACGAATCCTCGGGGAAAGTTTTGGTTTTGGCCGTCCTTACCGTGGTTTCAATTTCGCTCATCGTCGGAAGCCGACATCAACCCTTTCCCGAAATATCTGGTAAATTTGGTTGGACATTGGCAAGTCTTACGGGCTTGTTGGCGCTTGGTGAAACGGCTCCCCGGCCGATGTCGCTGACGATGCTTCTCATCGTCTCGCTGATCCTTGGAAGTTATGGGGTGCTCGTGGGCGTTCACCACATGGTTCGAACGCGTCGAGACGTCTTCATCGCCCCCATGTCTGGTTTTGTGTTCTGTACTGGTGCAGGGGGGCTGATGGTGCTCACGTGGCCCGAACTCAACACGCTTGAGCAATGGGCGGGTTTCCTGTTGTTGGTTCTCTTGGGAGGTGGCCAAACGTGGATGGTGTTCCGAGGCCTCCTCATCGGGCGTCTGCCATTGGCTTGGAGCCAGGCCGGTATGGTCGCTCTCCAACGGCGTCAGTTACACGGGCCGCACGGGGCAATCTCTTGCTTTGAGCGAGGCTGGGATGCTGATGAAGAACATCTCAACCCCATGGCCTATGTGGCTCTTCACCGCATCCATCTGTTCTTGGACCACCCCGATGAAGCCAAACGCTGGCTTGAATCGTTCGAGGATGCGGGCGGTGATGCATCGGTGGCACCTGAGTGGATTGGGGCCATTCACGATGCATTGGTCGTCATGGGTGCAGAACCGGGGCTTTTCCCGTCGGAATTGGTCACGGAATCGGAGTGACGTTACCGTTTTCCGGTGAAATATGAATCAATACAAACGAGCCCTTATATGGTTCAAGGTTGATTTAGTAACATGAAGAACCTCAACGAAGCCCCCGATGATTGGCCACTTGGGAACATCTTGTGGTTTGCCGTCTTGGTTTGGTTTTCTTCCAGTCTGCTTTCACAATCGGCTTACATCGCCATCCATGGACTCCCTTACGATGCTGTGACCATGCTTGAGTCCCTTGGCCCCTTCTACTACCTCGTGCTCCTCCTTGAGCTCGTCATCTGGGGAAGTCTCATTTTCATGGGTTGTCTCAAGTTCGCCCGGGCCCGTCGCACCCGCTCGACAGGAGCCGGCCATGTTGCCGGAGTTTGATCTCTCGGATGTTTGATTTTGGTCAAAAAACAGTGATTTCTCATCGTCATCCTCCGGTGACTAAAAGAAGCGTCAAGACAAGGAGTAGCCGTGTCTACACCTGCTGACGAACCTCTCTATTCGGGGCTACCGATGGAGTTGGACGAACTTTCTCCAGAGGCAACTCTGCCTTATCCGCTACCGGAAGGAGCCATTGTGGTGACCATTGAACAAGCGAGAAAAACGCTTCCTGAAGCCCAGAACGTGTTGATGGTATTGCAAGCCATGAGCGATGAGGCCCACGACTTAACCAACGAACTCGAACTTTTGCTCGACCAGTATGCCATGACGCATCCGCACGTCATGGAGGTGGCCGAACACCTCGGGCAGATGGTAGCCCAGTGGCAAGGCAGTGTGGCCCGTCTGGAAAGCATCGGTGC
>DUIU01000019.1:4319-15306 GCA_013330155.1 Candidatus Poseidonia sp.
ATCGAGTGGTACTATCGAATGGAAGAGGGCTTCCCCTCCCGTAAACCCCTCATAGAGGCATGACCTCCCAGAACCGAGGGCGCAAGCATGGTGAAGATCAATCGCGTGTACACCGGCGGTGGAGATGGCGGCGAATCATCGCTTGTTGATGGCTCACGTCGAAAAAAATCCGACCCCAGATTTACGGTTGTTGGCGCCTGTGATGAAGTGAACAGTTGGATGGGCATGGTCCTCGCCGAACTCCAACGGCTTCCCGACCATGAAGACGGCGGCGAACGAACCAACGTCCATCGTGTTCAAACCGTCCTCAACGAAGCCATTGTTCGCGTTCAGAACGAACTGTTTGACCTCGGTGCCGAACTGGCTTGTCCCCCCTCAACGCTACCGGAATACATGGTCCTCATCTCCCAAGGTCAAACCGACGTGTTGATGCAAGAAATGGACGCCTGGCTGACGGCCCTTCCTCCACTGACCAGCTTCATCCTCCCCGCTGGTTCACCGCCAGTGTCATGCATGCACGTCACCCGAACCGTCGTTCGTCGACTGGAACGGTCCATGGTCCGGCTTTCCGACCACGAAGGGGAAGACGCCGTTCGCCCGCTCGCTTTGGTGTACGTCAATCGACTGTCGGACTGGCTCTTTGTCATGGCGCGTTGGGTCAGCATGATGTTGAACGAAGAAGAAGCCCTTTGGGTGCCTCTGGGCAAGCGTCCATCGGAGAAAGGCATTGCTCATCGGGTTGAGCAGATGCAAGCCAACGATGACGACTTTGAGGCCTTGTAACTATTGCGTTCCGTAGAGGTTGACAAAGCGTTCAGCCGACCGCACCACGCTCCGTGTCTCATCGTGCGTGATGGTTTCCAATGCTTGGTCCCAGTCCAACCAAAGGTAGCCCCGATGCTCATGAGAGAGGGTCACTTCCATTTCCTCGGTCTCAGCGATGTACCAGTAGACCTCTTTGGTTTGCCGCTTTCCTTTGTGCCGGAATGAATATTCTGTTCGCTCTTCAAATCCGTTCAGGACTGAAACCCTTCGAATGCCGGTTTCTTCTGCCAGTTCCCGCAACATCGTTGTGGTTCGGTCGGCATCATCGTCTTCGACGTGTCCCTTGGGCAGGTCCCAGTGCCCTTGCGGATACTGGAGGAGCAAAACCGCCCCGTAGTTGACCAGCACGACACCGCACGACGTCTCCATGCGCGGCCCTCACCGCTTCTCATTGATGGTCATAACGGATGTTCACCACCCAACCTTGATGGACATGGGACTTCGCAGTGGACCCATGGGCATTGTACCGCTACGCAAGGACGAGGTCCCAGCCTACACCCGAATCGTAGCGGATTCCGACATGGACGGTCTGTTCGGTGCAGCCGTTCTGAAAGCGTTTCGGCCCGAGGCCGAGGTCATGTTTTCTCATGCAGCTGCCCTGCGTGGCGGGCTGGTTGATGAGCACGTGGACCGCTCAACCGTGTTGGTGGACCTACCCTTTCATCCGGACTGTGGTTGGTACGTTGACCATCATTTGACCAACCGGCCGAATGCCTCCGAGGCGTCATCCTTCGAGGCCGAAGGAGGTACACAACACTGGGAGGCCACGCCATCAGCCGCCCGTTTGGCGTACGAGTTGCTCCTCAACATAACGGACATGGACCACCTCACACCGATGATGCCCGTAGTGGACGCTCTGGATTCAGGCGGCATCACGAAAGAAGATTTTCTTGAGGATGGGCCGTTGTTGCAATTGTCCCGTACCTGCACTTCAAGGGACCCTGAATACATGCTGCATTTGGTGGATTTGCTCGCCAACGGTGCTGATTTCGAACGTCTTCTCGCCGATCCCATCGTGATGGCACGATGCCGTCAAGCCAAGGAGGAGCGGGTGGTTGCTCAGCGCCATGTGGAAGCGAACACTATGGTTCACGATCGACTCGCAATCTGCAGGATGGATGAAAGCGGATTACGAAGTAACGGCTACTTGGTAACGGCGTGGGTGGGGGACGCTGCCGATGCGTGTTGCATTGTACACGGATACGCCGATGGCGATTTGAACAACCCTGACCTTCCTCCACTTTCAGCCAGTTTCTACGCCAACTCGTTCCTCAAGGAAGGGCAAGGTCGCTACGACCTCTCTCGGATGGCGACTTCACTTGACCCAACGGGCGGAGGTCACGCCAATGCTTGTGGGTGTCGAATTCAACCGCCAGGGCTTGAAGCCAACATGGAACATTGGATGTCAATGTGGGCCAGCCGAGACGATGTACTGAGCGTTTGACTCAGAACTTTCGCATGGTGATGCTGGTGGAGTTTTCGAGGTCAACCTCTTCGTCAGGCTCCTCAATGACTTCTTCTGTTTGAACGGGGGCGTTCTTCAACCGCTTGACGGTGGCCTTGAGCACTTCAAACTCAATCTCAAGGTCCTCAAGGGCTTCCTTCGTGTCCTCGATGTGTTTCTCAACACGAGCCAACACTTTGTTGACCTTTCTGAGGGTGCGGTCTTCCCGAGCCATGACCGCCCGTCTCCCCATTCTGTTTTGAAGGTTCTCCACTGGAAAAGGGGGTCATTCTTGCTCAGAATTCACCGTCGTGGTTGGTGCTGGATGGGGTGCTGAGGACCGCAAGAAGGACGGTGCCCACCAGTTCCATTTGCCCATCAGCCGCATGGTTGAGGGAACGACCAAGGCTCGCACCAACGTCGCATCAATGAAGATGGCCAAGGCCAAACCAAGACCGATTTGCTTGAGGATAATGACCGATGAAAGACCGAACGCGCTGAACACGACCACCATGATGGCGGCGGCTCCAGTGATGAGGCCGCCCGTCTTCTGCAATCCGTTGGCAACTGCAAGGGTGTTGTCGCCGGTGCGCTCCCATTCCTCGTGGATACGAGAGAGCATCAAGACCTCGTAGTCCATCGATAAACCAAACACGATACAGAACATGATGACAGGGTTGCCCGAGTCGATGGGTTGCGCCGTGAAGTTGAGCAGGTCAGCACCGTAGCCCCACTGGAACACCCAGACGAGCATACCGAACGAGGCTGAAATCGAGAGGATGTTCATGGCGATGGCCTTGATGGGGATGATGACCGATTTGACTTGCATGAAAATCAAGATGGTCGTTGCGATGAGAATGAACGCCAGAGCCCGGGGCAAATTGTCGGCGATGGCATCGAGGTTGTCGGCGTTGTAAGCAGCAAAGCCAGCCACAAGGAGGCGGTCATTTTCTCCGGTGAGGTCGTCGAGGAAGGCATCTCTTTCGTTGCGAATGTCTTCGACCACCTTTCGGGAGTCAACGTTGGTTTGAGCGCCCACCAATTGAACCGACATCATGGTCGCTTCATCGCCGACAAAGGCGTTGCGCAGACTTTCCCGAACGGCCACTTGTTCAGGCGGCATGAGTTCATCGGGCGTGGCCCAGAATTGAATCACTTCATCCGCACTCATGCCGGGAGAGGGAAGGCCAACACCAATGCCTCCGGCGACCCTTGAATCGTTCAGCAAGTCGGAGAGGTAGGCATGTTGAGCCCGAAGGTTGACATCGCTCAGAGGGTCGGCCCCGTCGGTATCGATCACGATCCAGATGGAATTGGCCGCTTGGTCAGGCCACAATTCATCGATGAGTTCCATGCCCTGTCGAGATTCATCGTCAGGTGGGAGGGCTTTCCATGATGACAGCGAAAATTCAGCGTAAGCGAAGGGAAGTCCCGCTCCGATCAACAGGATAAGGGTCGGAATCAACACTGCCCAAGGTCGGTCCATCACGCGTTTGGCGATGCGTGCCCAAACCCCGTCGTCCTTAGCTCGCATGTCAAAGGCGTAGGGAATTTTGAGTTTGTTGATTCGTGGGCCCAAAGCCGCCATCACGGCAGGAAGGACCACGGTTGAGTAAATCATGGCGATGGTGACCGCAATGGTGCCCCCGATTCCCAATGAAGGAAGCGAGGTGTTGGTGAAGAAGAGCATGCCCATGAGGCCGATAGCGACCGTGATTCCTGAGTAAAACACAGCCTTTCCTGCGGTGGCACAACTCATGGCTGTGGCCGTTCGAATGTCGTGTCCACGTTCCATTTCTTCCCGGAATCGATTGACCAAAAAGAGCGAATAATCGATTGAAACACCGATGCCAATCAACGATACAATGTTGGTCGCATACACCGTAACATCCGTGACGTTGGACAGCCAAATCGTCATGCCAACGGCTGCGACCAGCGTACCGCCTCCCACGCCCATGGGCAGGATGGCGGCGATGAGTGAACCAAAGATCAGTCCGAGGATGAGGAGCGTCAAGGGAATGGCGACCACTTCAGCCTTGATGAGGTCTTTTTTGATGCGGTCGTCAAACGTCCAATCAACGAAGATGCCGTCGGTCATCCAATCTGAAAAGGCCCCGTCAATGTCAACCGTTTCTTCCAAGTCCGTCAGCAGCGATTTTGCTTCTTTTCGGTTGGTACTGAAGACGACTTTGTTGATGGCATAGGTACCATCCTCATCGGTCGCCACGACGTCTTCACGGTCCACGCCATCGACGTCCCACGAATATTCAACCGAAGCGTCGGGATGCTTCTCAATCTCGCTGAGGGCATCCATCACTGCCTCCCTCCAATCCGGGGACGAATCGTTGAGGGTTGGGTGGAACACGATGTAGCGGAAAGAAGGGCCGCTCTCTTCGTCATCGGAAGCAAAGCGCTCAGAGATCAAGCGCCCAGCATTCACCGATTCCACATCGTCCTCGCCGAACCCTTCAGCCCAGTCCGGTCCAATCGTGATGAGGCCACCCATCAGGATGCAGGAAATGAGTCCAAAGGCCATCATCGCTTTGCGGTGGTCGTGGATGAACAAACCCATCTTGAAAAACGCCCTGTCTTTCAGCATTTCAGGGTCGGTTGCTCCTTCCATATTTTGAGCGAAAAATTCGGTGTATTTGAACAGGCGTTACGGGGCCGGGCCAATGCTCGTTTTGGTCAAGCCCCATGAGCACCATCAAACACTGGATTATGTCAGCACGTCAAAGGTGTAAATGAAGCCCAAAAAGGCGTGAATGAACACCATGTAGATGATCAGGTCGGCCGCTCGACCGTGCTTGAGTTTGGCAACAGCGAAGGATTCACCAGCCTCGCGTTGGGCTCGTGCCTGCTTGCCAAGGCGCGTCATGAACACCATCAAGCCAAAGCCGACTGGACCCATGAAGCCGTGGAGGGATTGAGGAACGAGGGCAGACCACAGGTTTTCACCTGCGTACCAGCCGGTGAAACCACGGGCAAGAAAGGCGACAAGGATGACGCCACCTGTGGCCCAGAGGAGGCGTTCACCGTTGGCTTCGTGCCGGGCCAAATGGGCGGCCCGCTCCTCGCCTTTGAGCACATAGGACTTCTTGCGCCATGCGTATTGCCACCATACCCAAACCACCAACGCACTCGCAAGGAGTGGGTGGAGTAACAAGGCAAAGGTTGGAATCAAGTCCATGCAGTCTCAGCAGTGGGGAGGTGGCTTTGGTTCAAGGAAGTATGCTTTTCATTCTCAAATTGGGCAGCACGGCCCATCGGTGGATTGAAATGGCTCCCGTCGTGGGGAGAATTGAGGGGATGAAAGAGTGGACGAATCGTACATGGAAACCTGCCTCAAGGCAGCGTTTTCAAAACCCAAGTCGGGTGCTGTACGCGTCTCCATCATGAACCGAGAATCGGCTTGGAAGATGTTGGACAAGCCCTTGCGTGCCCACTTGGTCATCGCCGCACACGAACAGGAGCCTCCTGCTTCGGACGACGAAGAGGACGATAACGCACCACGCCGGCCAACCATGAACCGTCCAAGGGGCCGCATGCGTCGCTCTGGACGTCAAACCGGTCCTGCCCACATGACCTGGCTTCACGCTCCCAAATCCGTTATCGATGAATCACCCTACACCACGGCTTACCAACTGGCGACCCTTTTGGTTCACAAGCAAATGGACCCTGACAACTGGGATGAAGCATGGAATTCACACGAAAACTTGCTCCGGGAAACGTGCATGGTCGAGGGCGTACACCCTGTTTGGCACATGATTGGGGAGAAAACACCGCTCCTAGGACAGTTTCTTGCCTTTCCAAAGGCCAAGGTCGAGAAGGTCAAGAAAACGACCAAAATGGGAACGGACTTTTTCTGGATTGACCCTCGCGGTAAGGACGATGTCACCACGGTGCTCAAACTTGCCAGCGCAGGTGTGAACGACCCTGACATCAAAGTGGCCATGCAGAAAGCCACGCATCAAATTTCAGGCGGCCGGGGCGTCGACCTCAACGGGCCACTTGGGACGTTGACCGATTCCATGGCGTTCATCACGATTCTCTTGGCCCTCCACGGTGGTCAGGCGGTTCCAGAGAAGGCTCGAAAAGCAGGAAAAAAAGCCGATGCTGAGTTGGCTGAAGCGTTGGAAGATTTCGAACATCTCGTCAAAGGAACCGTGAACGATTGGCCAAGTATTCTCTCTCTGCAACGAGAGGATTCGCTATCCCACGCACGTCGCTCCCTCGCATGGCAACATGCCCCGCCTGAGGCCGAGGCATGTACTTCTGAACAACTTGAGCAGGGGCTTGCCTTGCTTGAGGGCGCTCATGTCCATGAGGGACGAGATCGCTTGACTTGGTGGCGTTTGAATGCCTTGCTGCGTGAAGGAAAAGAAGATGAGGCCATGGATGTCCTTGAAGGCCGACGCCTTGACGCTTCTTCGGATGTCACGGAACTCCTCCCCCTCGTGACTTCTCTGTCAAACGACCGAGCCACCGATTGGCTGATGCAATTCATGGACGATGTTGACCAGCAGGCTTTACTTCACATCATGATGGAGGAAGCCCTGGACACCGAACTTCGCACAAGGGCGGCTCAACGTTTGTGCGATGAACAGGGCCCTATGTGGGAAGAGGGTCGTTCGCTTTCCCTCGTGTTGCTCTTGCAGAAACTTGACCTTCATCGTCTGGCCAAGGTGTTTACCTCAGACCCCATGCTTCCGCTCACGCACCCATACATTGCTCTCTTGGTGAGCCATTTGGCGCCGGCCAATTTTGAATCGTCCCTGCGCGAACACATCCTCACCGCCCGTAACCAAGCCCTGCAATCAATCCAAGGTGCTGAGCTCCCCGCCTTCCTCTCGCCGTTGGCAGAACATCTCCTTTTGTTGATGGAAGGCACCTACAAAGACACGCCCGAAGTCGGTAAGGTGCTCAACGCTGCAGCCTTGAAAGCCTTCTCACCCATCAGCCGAGCGCTCGCTGGTGATGGTGTGGTCAGCGCCACCCACATTCGCAACATGGGCAAAAGCTTGGACGATCTTGATTTGAGCCTGATTGAGCGTCGCTTGTTCGATGTCATGTTGCTCTCTTTGACCATGAACGGTCACTTGCGGGCGTACAACATCGGCATGGCCAAATCCAACGATGCGGCGGACCTTGATGCTCTCTTGGAGAACCCGGTCATTCCATTGCGCCTGATTCAATCTTATTCTGTCCTTATGGTTGAACACGACTTGGGACTTCCTAACCTCGTCGGATGGTACCAAAAGAACGACCCCTTGTCTCCGTGGGCCCCGTTGGCTCGTGCAGCCCTGTTTGCTTCGAAGGGAGATGAACTCAACTCCGCTCGAGAATACTCCCGGGCAGCCGAACTGTTCACCAAGCAACGCAAAGCGGGAAGGGCATCCACCGAAGGTGATGCGGAGGACAACGATTTCGTCTTGTCGCTTCCATTGACCCTGTACCGCAAATCATTGATTCACTACGCTCACGCCAAGTCTTGGGCTGAAGCTGTTGACCTTTTGGAGCGGGTTCCTTCCCTCAAAACGGCCATTACTGAACGTTTCAAACTCTACTTGCGGGTGTGCCATGCTTCTGGAACCGACACCAACGCCGCTGCCCGTATGATTCGTCAACACGTGCAACAACGCAAGACGGTTCTCGAGGAAGACGTCGAGGGTAACATGATTGAAAAGACCCGAACGACCTACAATGAGGAGGAACTTGACCTCCTCAGGAATTATCCATTCGAACAGGCGCACCTTCTTCCATCTGAACCGTTCCTTGGACGGGTAACAGCGGCCTCTACACACATCAGTCGGGACCTGCGTCGCTCACGAACCCAATTTGAGCACCAATTCCGCCAAGCCATGCAAGCGTCAAGCCCTTCGATGGAAGAGATTTACGAGATTGCCAAAAACGCTGCGGAAGAGGGCGCGTTTGAAGGCCTGATGTACCTCGAGCGTGCTCAAAACTCGACCAAATTCTCCATAACAGCTCGCAACCGTCTTGCCGGTGTCGAGCAAGCGCTCTTCTCGCAGTACAAAGATGACATTCCAACCTCAAAGCGTCGCTTCCTTCACAACCTTTCATTGACGCCCCTGGTCATCATCGACACCAACGTGCTCGTGGATGCTTTGGTGGAAAAGATGTACCAACACATGGATTTGGTGTTCGAAACCAACCTCAACATCATCGGCTCAAACCGCTTCCATCGAATCCTTCTTCACCACGCAGAGGCCAAGCATTTGGTCATGATGATCCCCGATGATGTGCGAGGTGAATTGAAACAATTTGCCAAGGACCGACGCCTCCTTCCACGCTTCAAGAGCGCCATGGTCAATGCTGAAAAGTTGGAGGATACGCTCAGCGAATCGGTCATGATGGGCCTGGTTGACAGTGTGCTCTCTGAATACAACACTTGGTCTCCCAGCGCCGATATGCTTGAGGACGTGCCTGAATCATCGGAACACTTGGATGCCTTCTTGCTTCGACACAGTGATGTGTTCGAGGAGTTGACCGAGTTGAAAGGATACCGCGGGGTGACCTACCGTACCGAACTTGAAGGTCGGGCCATTTACCCCGAAGCCACCGATTTGGACATCTACCGGCTGGCGACCCACCTTGCTTCGCTTCCGCTGCCCAACATTGGAGCGGTCATGGTCGCCACCATGGACGGTGATTTCACGCTGGTTGACCGAGCCATTGAGGAACGGTTTGGCTTTAGCATCGCCAAGAACAACCGCTCGCTCAAGCCATGGCTAAAGCGTCAAACGAATTGACGTTGGTGAGTTAAGCCTCGACAAAGCCCACTGCGCGTCCTTTGATTTGTCAATAGCGAAGCAGAGGGTACCCAAGTGATTAGACACAATTGGATGGGTTATATTATTACTAGAAGTCACAAAAGAGGGTCATGGCAGGTCGTGGTTCACTGTGAGTTCTTCGGCTAATGCTGGTCCACGATTTGTTAAGACCTGGGAAGAACTCCCATCTGGTGAATGGCTTGATAATGACGAGCATGGCACAAATTGGTACCAGACCGATGATGGCGTATATTGGCATTCAACCGATAATGGGTTCGCTGTATGGGACGAAGATGATACTGAATCACAGAAAAATCAAGTCGATCTCAAAACATACGAAGACGAAGACAATGAAGATTATGAGGACGAAGACGATGAAGAATCCGCCCCCAACCTTCTATCCCCGCAGATTGGTATCGGTACAGCAGTTATTGGAATCGTCATTGCACTTGCCGTCATTGGCTGGACAACGGAATTTGCAATGCCAGCAACCGATGAAAATCTCGTCAGATATGGCGAAAATAGTGCTGATTACGTCAAAGAAAACCAAATTCTAATCGACGGTTTAGAGCATGTTCAAACCCTCAATACCCTGAGTATTGTTTTGGCTGGAGGAATGGTGTTTGTTTCTGCTTTGAGATTCTTGAGAAAATCACCATGGTGGGGCCTTTCAGCGGTAAATTTATCCCTCGTTACGGTTCTTGTTATGGCGACCTATACTGCCTTTTCTGCAGAAAAAGAGTGGGTTGAAGCATGCAATCCACAGGTGGTGTATTGCTACCTAAGTGTTATGCCCTCGCTAAGCAACATTGATGCAATATATCCAGCGGTTTTGTGCAGTATCGGTTTGCTGATTATTGTGAATAATTCGTTTAATTCCTGGGTGACCTTTGATCCCTATGAGGATGAACTAATGGATCTTGATTTCTTTGACGATGAGGTGGACGATGAGTGGCGCGGTAAAGTAAAAACGATTGTTCTTTCAAGTATGCTTCTCCTCGCAGGGCTTGGAATATTTGCAACATATCAATACACATCAGATGTTCCAAACAACGGTCCTGAATTTCAAATCAGCGATGCCGTGGGCAACATTAGCAATGGGGAAAATGACGTTCTTGTTGTCATCGACGTAGTGGATCGGTCTACAATGTATAGAACGTCCTTTCTCACAGTTGAAGTTCAAATCAATGAAGGAAAGTGGTGGTCATGTGCAACAGAATGGGACGATTATTCCTCCGGCAAGTGCACAGTTGAGTTCGTCAATGAAGTCTTTGATGACTATAAGTTGACTGCGGAAGAAAGATTCATGATTTCGGAAAACGGTTTTCACTTATGCGCTGATGAACCAGACGAGGGATGCGAAGTTGCTGTAAAAATGACTTATGCTTACGATGAGGAAGAAGATTACGGTGGACCTCAGGTTTTGCCGATTTTAACTGTTAACGCAGTATCTGAGTAGCCAATAAGTGAATTAAACCCTCTCTCTCAGTTTGTTTGTTAGGTCAATCCAGCAAGATGGAAGAGTACAATGGGTGTTCAGTCCCCCAGTACACTGCCTACCGATGTATACGAACCATAGAGAACTCTTCTGTGCACCAAATCTGTTTCCAAGGGTGTATTGAATGACACCTTTTGTCTCCCTAGGATAGACCTAAATTGAGGTTAACGCCGGTGATAACTTTATTTCCAATATGAATGGAAATCCATACATGGGTGATGATAAAAATGAACACGAACGCCCGAGAAAGGCCAATAGAAGAGGCATGAACTATTTTGGTTTATTCTTGTTGTTTTCTTCATCGAGTATTATCTTCACGCCCTTATTGGAAAATTTTCCAAGTCTAGCGCCAAACGGTTGGGAAATTTTGATTTGGCTCGCCTGGGGGTATGCCATCTTCGCCTATTCCATCATTCTCTTGATCGT
>DUIU01000240.1 GCA_013330155.1 Candidatus Poseidonia sp.
GCTCAACCGACGCTTGCAAGCCCAAGTCTACTACAAGGGATTGGCCTGCACCATGAAACAGGCTCGCCAACTTGTCACGCACGGACAAATCTGCATCGGCGAACAAAAAATCACCATCCCCTCCTATTCAGTGAGCCGAGACGAAGAAGGTGAACTTCGCTACCATCCTGCTTCCCCATTGAACGATCCAAACCATCCTATCCGAAAGGCCATTGAAGGCGTTCGTGAAGCAGCATCCTACGAGGAAGAAGAAGTTGACCCAGAAGCAACACCTGAATTCGCTGAAGAAGTTCGCGAAGCCGGAGAGGCCTCAACAGAAGCCATCGAAGGAGGTGATGAGTGATGTCCCGCAAAGCCATCGTCAACATTTTCAGTTCATACAACAACATTCTCATGACCGCTACCGACCTAACCGGTGCTGAGACCATTACCACCTGCAACGGAGGCGAGGTCGTCAAGGCTGGAAAGGACAAGGGCGGACAATTTGCAGCAACCCGTTCCGCTGAGCGCTTGGCTGATGCACTCAAAGAAAAGGAGTTCAACGAACTCATCGTCAAGTACCGTGCCCCAGGTGGCAACTTGTCAAACAACACTGGCCCAGGAGCTCAAGCAGCCATTCGAGCACTCACCCGTGCCGGCATGACCATCACCCGAATCGAAGACGTTACCCCCATCGCTCACGATGGCACCAAGAAAAAGGGCGGCCGACGTGGACGACGAGTCTGATCCAAGGAGATGAACACAGATGAAGACCGAGATTGTTGAAGGCTGGCCACAAGGCCACGAAATTCGTATTCTAATCAGCGAAACCGACGCTTCCCAAGTGAACGCCATTCGCCGGGCCTTGATTGCCGACGTTCCAAAGTTGGCCATCACGCGGGTTGACTTCTCGCAAGGTGTCAATCAGGACAACAAAGGCGAAGTTGTTGAATCCGTCAACGTGCTCCCCGACGAAGTGTTGGCTCACCGCTTGGCCATGATTCCCATCCCCACTGCCCAAGACGAAGGTTTGGTTTTCCCCAACGAATGTGTCAACTGCATGGACGTTGTTGAGAAGGACAAGGGGTGCCCCATGTGTCAAGTCTTGTACACACTTTCCGCCCGCGGACCTTCATCGGATTCCGATGAAGAACTCAAAACCGTGTACGCAGGAGACATCACCACCATCTCTGACCCCGTCTTTGACATCCGTGATGAGCACAAGCAAATCCCACTCACCGTCCTTTCCAAGGGCCAATTCCTCGAATTTTACGCCTTTGCTGTTCTCGGCCGTGGCCGAGACCACGCCAAGTGGTCACCTGTCGCCGCTGTTGGCTTCCGACCACACCGTGTCGCTGTCCTCAACAAACCAAAGAAGGCAAGCGTGCTGTTTGACCTTGGACTCACGACAACCGATGGAAAGGCCATTGATGCGAAACTCTTCGGCAAGGACAAGAAAATCACCAACATCAACCACGTGATGGACCTTGAAAACGCGCTTCACCAAGTTGGTGAAGGAACCGGTCGAGACAACGCCTTTGACGAGGCCATTACCCTTGAAACCGTTGACGGCGCTTACGTATTCACCTACGAAACCGACGGCAGCCTTGACCCAGTCACAGCGTTCAACATGGCGCTCGACGAACTCAAGAACCGATTCACCGCCTTGAGCGAGGATTTGATCTCTGCGCTTGCTTGATGTTCTAAGCGCGGGATTCATCAGCCTGCACCCCTTCGCTTCGGAGGATGACATCCACCACACAACGATGCGGTGGACACATCACGCTCCTCTTTACCGTCGACAAGGCCAACACTCTGATGCGGAGTCAGGGCAGCAAAGGGGCTGGTTTTTCCATCCATCATGGGGTTGAGGCCACGGGCACCATACATTGCCTACCGTCGGCTGAAGTGAAGATGAGCGGCATTGTTCCCGACCAACCAATGGTCAAATCGCCTCCTTCACCGGCCGAAGTTTCAGTCCGAGACTTCAACGGCGAACACATCGAGAACGTGGACATTTACCTTGACTTCATTCAAGCCTGTTATGACGCCACTCTTCTACGCGCCGATGAATCGATTCGTTTGGACGTCGTGTTGGAATGCCCTCGAAGTCAGGGGTTTGGCATGTCAGCTGCTGGCTTGATTGCTACGGGAAGGGTCATTCATACCTTGACCGGGCGAGGGCGATTGGTCCAGTACCTCAAAATCGCTCACCGAATAGAACGGACTTACGGCGCTGGCCTTGGAGATGTACTCGGTGCTTCCGTTGGAGGTGTTGAACTTCGGCTCTCCCCCGGCGCCCCAGGATGGCCAGGAGAAGCAGTAAGTTTCACTTCAGATGTTCCTGTTTTACTGGCGTGGAATCCACTTGAAGAACGCCACACATCAACCTACATCGATGACCCAGTCTGGCAACGCTCGATAACCGTGGCTGGCGAAGCATGTGTTGACGTTCTTTCTGCCCAGGAATGGGCGTCAAAACAATGGCCAAACTTGCTCCTTCAATCAAGGATTTTCGCCACCGATTCAGGCATGCTTGAAGAAGAAGAACGCGCCCATATCTACCACAGTGTGCTGCAGAGTGTCCTTCAAGGCGGCTGGCAATCCAATATGGCCGTCCGCTTGTGCATGCTTGGAAGTTCAGTTGCAGTTCTTCCAAGGAACATCGAGAGTGGAGTGAGCGGCGAGGCATTGGAAGCGTTGGCGGAGATGATTCGCAAACAGGGCTTTACCTGTCTAATAACCTCGATCTCGCCCCTTAATCATCTGGATTGAGCCGGGAAAGATCAATCGGGCTCGCATCGAGCATCAGGACGCCGGGGAGAAACAAATTTTCTGAAAAGCCATGACGGAACATGATGGCTCCACTGCCCCATTCCTCGATGTACCGATTCATTTGCTTCTTCATCTTCTTACGCTGGAATTCAACATCCGCCCCATAGAAGTGTTTAGCGTCAATCCAAGCCACAGGTTGGTCATTGATGTAGACATGGTCAAGGAAAAGGAGATCCGGCGTCCGTACCGGGCGACCCAGTAGTTGAGATTGTTCACGGACCATTTCCGGTTGACGACGTAGTCGAATGCCTTGCTCCTCAAACCAATCTGCGAGAATGTCTTCGAACAAATCAGCTTTGACTTGCGTTTCGGATTGATCGACGCTGGAAACTCGGTCGATCGCTTCGGCTGCCTCAAATTCATCTTGCTCGCGTTGTTTCATGCTCGAAGGGTTTCGAAGGCTCTCCTTGATGCGTTTCTTCGACCAACCCATGGCCTCAAGCACCACCCGGAAGATGTTGACCGGTGGAAAATCGTATTTCTTTGAGAGGTCAACAATGGAAGTCCCCGACCGGTAGTGGCGAGCCAGTTCCCTTGCTTTGGACTTGAGTTTGTGATGAGAATACACCGTTTTTTGCTGTAACAGAGCCGAACGAAGGGAGAGTGCTTGGTCCAAGTACATCGCCTCTCCCTCAAGTGCGGAGGCGATTTCTTCAACTCTGTCATCCTCAAGCCAACCAAAGTCTCCTCGCTTCACGACCATAGAAGCCACGCGTTCTTCCGCTTTCAGCGGCACCGGCTCAGGTTTCCAAGAAAGTCGGAAGGTGCGAGGCGCTTCCATGCCCTCGGGGAAGGCCATTGGGCGAGGGTCACGGTCAAATCGCTGTTCTGCCTCGGTATTCATTGATTTGATTTCGGAGGAAAACCGTTGCATTTGCTGCTCCTTTCGAGGACCGCCGTACCTTCGTTTTGAGGATGAACCGCCGCGTTGTTGCTGATGTCGGCGGGGCCGAGGCGATTCACCCATGCTCTTCCCTTTTGGGCGACACTCAATGAAGGCTCCCCCCTGAGGTAGAGGCTTCGCTCACGAGGGGTTCTTATGCGAGAGCGTCTTGGTAAACTCATGAGTATCAACAACATCCTCACGGCCTTTGTCGTATGCATGTTGGCGTTGGTCCCGTTTTCAATCACCAGCATGGACGGTGAAGTGACGCAGATTCAGCAACAAACCGTAATGCACACCACGGGTGAAAATGCAAGCGGGTGGTTGGCAAGCGCTGGTGGAGCGAGTTACGAACGCGTTCGAGCCATGGTCCCGCTCGCAAACGGAAGCATGTTGGTCGGTGGGATGTTTGAACAGAGCATTGATTTTGATGGCGACGTCATTGGCTTTTCGAGCAACGATTCGAGCTTTGGAATTGATTTCTTCCTCGGCTGGGTTGACATCAATGGCACGTGGACGGGGACGTTGTCGGGAACGAGCACCGGTCTGGACGGCATTGAGGCCATGGACAAACTTAGCAATGGAAACATCATCATCGCTGGTACGTATTGTGCCATGACCAAGGGCGATCCTTGCAACATGACGCTGGGTGACCTTGAACCAATCAGCAAAGCAGGTGATGACCACGAAAACGCCGTTTTCCTCGCCTCCATGACGCCTTTCGGAGAATGGTTGTGGGCTACCACCTTCTCCAATCCTTACCAAATATCCGTGATCGACCTAATGGTTACTGCCAACGATGAAATTCACCTGGCCTTGCTTCACCGAGATTCATTGGCCTCCGGAGATGACCTTGCCCCAGGAAGTCTGTCTGAAGATTCTGTAGTCATTCTGGCCCTAGATAACGGTGGAAACCACCTCGGGATGCACACGGTTTTCTCAAGTCAAAATCTTGACGATTCTGGTACACTTTGTTCGGATTACAACGGTCACACCTATTTCGCAACCTCCTACGTTGAATACATCAGCCTCGGAGAACATGCGCTGACCAGTTTTGGTGGATCTCATATTGCGGTGGGCCAGTACAATACAGACGGATGGGTCTGGGCCAATGGAGCCGGGGGAACTGGAGACTCCAACGTGGCCGATTGCGATGGGCGGTTCGGTGGAGGTATTGCTCTGGTTGGTGATTTCCTACAAAACATGACCTTTGGCGAACTGGACCTCAGCCCCTCGGTTTGGGTCGACTTCTACGAGGCACATATCTCATCGGAGGGTGGGTGGCTGCATGCGACCGGGTTTGGCGGCAGTGGGGCCGAACATGCCATTGACATTCATCTCACCGAACAAGGCGACTCAATCATTCTCGGCAAATCCACCGGCACCTTTGGGCTGGGTGAATACACCCTCGCCGACATCGATGGATTCAACGACGGCAACCACCATGATGTATTCCTCGGCCAAAGGCAAGCCAACAACTCGTGGGACTGGGCCTTGTCAGCAGGTGGTCAAGGAGACGACCTTCCAAGCATGATGGCAATGAGCGCCTTGGGCTCCCCGGTCATCTCCTTTATTTCCAATGCCGATGGTTCCTATGGTGCTCATTCCTTTGACCAACGAAATCAATACGACATGGGCCTTTGGTTGTACGAAACCGACCTCGACCTCGACGGTGTGCTTGACGGAATCGACAACTGTCCTAAACTCGCCAACAGCGACCAGGCCAATCTTGACAGTGATGCCTATGGTGATGCCTGCGACCTCGACATTGACGGCGATGGCGTGTTGGATGAAGTGGATGAATGCCCTACCGGCGAGATTGGTTGGATGGCCAACGCCCTCTCCGACCATGACAGCGATGGATGCAGAGACATAACTGAAGACATGGACGACGATGAAGATGGTATTTTTGATGAATATGACCTCTGTCCAAAGGGACCAATCGGTTGGGTTTCGACGGAAGAAAACGACATTGAATCGGACGGGTGTTCTGATGAAGACAGCGACGATGACGGATTCGTGGACCAAACGGACAACTGCCCGGCCATAGCCAATCCAACACAAGCCGACCTGGACAATGACGGCCTGGGTGATGTTTGTGATCTCGACAAAGATGGAGACGGAATCCCCATTCCAGATGACAATTGCCCTAACGACATTCAATCCTGGGTCTCGTTCAGTTGGAACGATTACGATGAAGACGGGTGCTTGGACGAGACCATGGACGAAGATGATGACGATGATTCCGTTCTTGATATCAACGATGCTTGCCCACTTGGTGAGAAAAATTGGGGAGAGAATGCTTCTACGTTTGACAACGACGGCGATGGGTGCCACGATGATCTTGAAGACCAGGATGACGATGAAGATGGTCTCAAGGACGCTATTGATCGGTGCCCACGAGGCTTAATCGGTCCAGCCCAACCGGGGCAAGACAGCGATGGCGATGGGTGCATTGATGCCGTGGAGGACGATGATGACGACCAAGACGGTGTGCTTGACCCGCTGGACCGATGCCCCAACACCGACAGTGAGGACCAGGCATCTGCAGATGGATGCAGCCCCTACCAGCTTGACGATGACCAAGATGGCGTGGTCAACGCCTATGATTTCTGTCTCAATTCAGCCCTTGGAACCACGGTTGATGAGCGTGGTTGTGAAGCAGAGGCCATCGAACCTTCCAGCGATACGGACGGCGAGGGAATGGGTGTCACCACAGTGCTCTTCTTGCTCGCTGGCGCGGTCATCCTCTATGCCGTGTACAGCAACATGCAACGACCCGGCCCGCCTTTGCCCAAGACACCAACGACTTTCGAGATGCCTCCAGCCCGCCCTGCGATGGATGAAGAAGCGTGATCAAGCGTAAACAACCGCTGGGGAAAGCGGCATTGCTGAGGTTGAACGGCCCGTCGTGTCCTCTTCACTTTCTCCAACGACGACCGAGACGCGGTCGAGTTGCAATTCCTCTGCGATGAAGGTATGGGCTGCAGAGAGAACATTTGCCTCGTCGAGAGAAGAAGCGATAACTTCCTTTGATGCATCGTCCCATTTGAAGACTTGAGGGAGCATTTTCTTGCCCCAGAACCCCATCATTTCGCCCTTACGTTCTCCTTGAGCCATGGGGAGCTCTTGCAGAAGAGGAATGAATTTCTTTGGATGACCGCCATCTCCAATGAAGGACAAGGCTGCTTGTGCCATGGTTCGCTTCCAAGCAGGACTCACAACGAACGTGGCTTCCGTGGCGGGTGCGCCGAGGTGGCGTTCGGCGACAACGCGCACTTTTCGAGCTTGTTCGAGGACATCCCGAATGTATTGCTCTGCCGAGAGAGAGACGTGTTGTTCTGATGTAAGAGGGGCGAGGCGTTTCATCAAACTGCCAGACACAAGTCCTGTGGTCGAGGCGAGGTTTGCCCACCATTCTTCAGCGAGATGAGGTGTGGAAACCGAAACCATCTGGGCCCAATGGGGCAGCCACCGTTTAGCCACCTCCAAGTTCTGTCCGCCCCGTCGAACGTACCAATTGACGTCCTTGATGATCTCATAATGAGAGATCTCAACCGCACGGCGCAGGTCATATTCGTCCATTGCTTGGCAAAAGGAATGAATCCTTTGAGTGAAGCGAGCATCCATCCAGTCGTCCATTGGTGAGGTCTTCGTGGACCATGCCATAAGTTGCTCAGGCATGGTTCGCATTTGCACCATGACACGGTGATTGGCATCGAGGGCGGTGTCCGACCAATCCATCCCTGCGGTTGGATTAGCGGCGAAGAGAATGAACAAGCGAACCGTATCTGCGCCGTACAATTCAATCATCTCTTCGGGAGACACGGTGTTGCCAAGCGACTTGCTCATCTTCGCAGAACGAGAGCCAAGTTCATCCCCACAATGAGGACAAGGGCTTCCTTCGTAGGATGTGGAAAGGGTGATTCCACAGGATTGGCAGAAAGGCGCAGATTTGTTCACCATGCCTTGGCAGAGGAGTTCGTTGAAAGGTTCGTCTGCGCTTGTCAATCCGAGGTCTCGAAGGGCCTTGGTCATGAAGCGAGCGTAGATGAGGTGCATTTGGGCGTGTTCGATGCCCCCGCAGTAGAAATCCACCTCCATCCAGTGATCGGCGATTTGCTTGGCAAAGGGTTCCTCGTCGTTGAGAGCATCGGTGTAGCGAAGGAAATACCATGATGAATCCATGAACGTGTCCATTGTGTCGGTTTCCCGACGGGCTTCTTTCCCGCATTTTGGACAATCCACCTTTAGAAATTCTTCCGATGTTCCCAATGGATTACCTTGACCGAACACAACGTCGCGAGGCAGTTCAACCGGGAGGTCCTCTTCAGGAACTGGCACAGCCCCACACTCATCACAATGAATAACAGGAATAGGAGTACCCCAATAGCGCTGACGGGAAATCAACCAGGGCCGTATCTTCCAGTTGATGGTTTGATGGCCCCGCCCTGCTTGCTCGAGGGCCGTGCAAATCGCCTCTTTTGCTTCCTCGCCATGGAGGCCATCAAAGCCCTCAATCGGACTATTGACCATCCAACCGAGGTCTGTTTCAGCCTTCTTCATCGGAACTGAACCATCCCCTTCTTCCGTCATGA